>JAJZAR010000097.1 GCA_021799315.1 Thermoplasmata archaeon
ATTGAAAGCCTTTCAGGCTTGCCTTCGCCAGTAAGTGATTCGCATTATGAAGTTAAATCCAAAAGTTCAGTGGTTCTTCGGCAAATCATGGATTAGGTTTTGCATATCTTCCCAGCCATTTGAAGAATATTTGAATAAGGCTGGCTTTTCTATTTTCAGCAACAATGCTGTAGATAAGATTACCTAAGTGTAGAAATCTGAATAAAAATAGAACAGGCAATATGGGGAATAGGTTCTTGGAATGTTCGGAGATAACCACTGCGCCATCAAATCCCCGTATTACCTTTCCATCAAGTTTCACAACTATGGAATCAGAGGCTTCGAATTCAGAGTTAGCTAATGGTATCCTGTTGAAATCATCCGAGCTTCTGTTCACCGCATATTTGCAGAGTTCGCACTCTGAATCGAAGTAAATGCTTGCAGTATGGGTGCCATCTCTCTCCGCAGTTCTGTTTTTCACTTCATTTCCTTCGGTTTTGGAATGGTGTACGTGCCGCTATCACCAGAGTAGTAGTTGAACGTAGCACCACACTTGGGGCACGTCATTCTGGAAACCCTGTAGCTGTTGAATCCCCATTCCTTGTTCTTGGTAAGATTCTCCGTATTTCCACATATGGGACATTTCATAACCATGACAATTCAAGACACCTTAAAAGGTTTCTACAAAAGACCTTTCTGCATATCGATTTTCCAACCAACTCAAGGTCACCCTCCTTTGTTTCGTACTATCCCTGTTCATTAAAGCTTGATGTCAGGCATCTGCAACTGAAAGCCTTCTTCTTTTGATCACAATCAAACAGCCTGAGCATGGTGACCTGAGTTTTATAGCTCCTAATTGTCCTTCGATATGTTGTTGTTCAATAACTGTATGTATGGCCAATATAATACACATCGGCAGATCTTTTGATGTCTAAAGTTTTAATTAAAAATCACTTCAACGCAATTTCTCTATTGTTCAGTGTGAGATAAAGGAAAACCCAAAAAGGTTAAGCTGTTTTTAGATTACCTCCTTTTCAATGAATAGTTTGACAGGTAGACCCTCCGTTGAGAAAAATAAAGGAAAAGATGCGAAAACAATTACAGTCGCATATGGCGATGGCATTGGACCTGAAATAATGGAAGCAACTTTAAAATTAATACTGGCTGCCGGTGCAAGAATTAATATAGAAAAGATCAACATTGGGGAGTCAGTATATCTTAAAGGCATAACATCTGGAATAGAACCTTCAGCTTGGGAATCTTTGCAAAAAAATAAAGTATTTCTCAAGGCTCCTATTACAACTCCTCAGGGAGGCGGATACAAAAGCCTTAATGTAACCATAAGGAAGACGCTTGGATTATTTGCCAATATACGGGAGTCCCCCTCCTATTACCCCTTTATCGAAACTAAGCATCCTGGAATGAATATAACAATAATAAGAGAGAATGAAGAAGATCTATATGGAGGAATTGAGCACAGGCAGACTGAGGATGTTGTACAATGCTTAAAACTCATTTCCAGACCCGGAACTGAGAGACTCATAAGGTATGGGTTTGAGTATGCAAAAATGCACGGACGAAGGAAAGTAACATGTTTCACAAAGGACAATATAATGAAAATGACAGATGGTTTATTCCACAAGATTTTTGATGAAATTGCTTCAGAATATCCTGAAATAGAAAACGAGCATTGGATCGTTGATATTGGGGCTGCCAAAATGGCAGACAAACCTGAAAATTTTGATGTCATTATACTCCCAAACCTTTACGGTGACATTTTGTCTGATGTTGCTGCAGAGATTGCCGGATCAGTAGGCGTGGCTGGTAGTGCAAACATTGGTGATGGATTTGCCATGTTTGAGGCAATACACGGTTCAGCCCCAAGGAGGGCTGGTCAGAATGTAGCCAATCCGTCGGGGCTAATGCTGGCTGCAGTTCAAATGCTTGTTTATATTGGCCAGGGCGATGTTGCTTCCAAGGTGCATAATGCGTGGCTTAAAACTATAGAAGAGGGTATACATACTTACGATATATACAGTCCAGAAAGATCAAAAAAGAAGGTTGGAACTGTTGAGTTTGCCGAGGAAGTAATTATGAGGCTAGGGAAACTTCCCACCTATCTAAAACCTGTAAACTACCCGGTAAACACCACGCCCATTGAAATCAAAGTTAAAAAGGGGAGAAAGCAGGAAAAGAGGCTTGTTGGGATAGACGTCTTCGTAGAAAGTGATATGAAAGCAGAGGAATTGGGGAAAAAATTGGAGGCCTTAGGTAGCAGCAAATTAAAACTCTTGATGATAACAAATCGTGGAACCAAGGTTTATCCCAATGGGATTCCGGAAACTTTCTGTGTTGATCATTGGCGATGCAGGTTTCAGTGCGATACGGATTCAACATTCTTAGAACATGCTGACATAATCAGCCTGCTTTCAGAAATGGTAAGGGAAGGTATGCCTCCAATAAAGACCGAAAATCTGTATTTCTTTGATGGAAAACCAGGATTCTCACTGGGACAAGGGCAATAATTTCCTGTTACCATTTGCATTTACTATATTCAAGGAATTTTCTCATATGTCATATAAGAGGCTTCTGGTAAAATTCCTAAAAGCTATAATTATCACACAGTCATTTTGAACCGTATAACGTTTAAATAAGCAGCTCATTTTAGATGCCTGAGAATTTTCCTAATAACATCGGTCTAATTTATTGATTCTCTTTGTTATGGCACTCAAGGTTTTCATCTTCTTCTTATTTGTGAAGCAGTACGATATGGCATCTTCAACTGCAAACTTTATTCCTGTGATCTCGACCGAATAGTCTGAACATGGTAATCTACAGTGTCAATGAAAAATATGAGGATTTACGTCAATTCTTATATTACCATGCCGAAATTGAGAGATTTGATAACTGGAAAGTTTTCATAACCATACCTGGGCATATGCATAAAAATAATACATACCCGATAGGACCATCTAATCTAAGTCCTTTACCAATGGTCAAGATATGGTGAGCATCCCTTAGTTAATGGAAACTTCTAGGGGAAATCATATTGTTAGAAACGAAGAAGCTTAGTGCAGAGGAGGTTTTAAAAACGCCCTGTCAGATTAAATGGAAGTATGCGATCAGAAGTTTGAATTGGTCTACAACAATGCAAAGAAGAAAAATAGCACAAATAAAGAAATTCTTGGAGTAAAGGTTGGCCGTTCAGGCAAATAAAATGATAAATTCAAACCCGTTGTTTAAAAATTATCAAAAAGCAGGGATTAGGAGGAACTTCAAAAATTTTAAATGCCGAAAAGGGAAGAAGAAAAATGTTTCGATCTGCCAAACCTTAAAGTATTAGAAATTAGAATGCATTATGTGATATATTGTCTGATTGTGTATTTTGCTCAAATATCGTTTCCGGGAAGGAGTCCCATGAGTTTTTCAGAAGTGACAGAATAATCGGTTTTATGGATAAATTCCCTGTTGAGGATGGCCACTGCCTCATCATTCCAAGAAAACACTATGTAAACATACTGGACATAGAAAGGCAGGTATATCTGGATATTCATAATCTTGCAAGATATGTATCCAGAGCGGTTATGGATGTATTTCATGCCGATGGCGTTAACATAGGGCAAAACAATGGTGAGTGTGCGAAACAGGTTGTTATGCATTATCACCTGCATGTCATACCCCGGCACTGTGGCAGGGAGCTTATGTGGTCGAGGCTTGACAGATCCGATCAGGAACTGGAAAAATATGCGAATATGATCTCAACAAGATTGAATGACATTATAAACTTGGATATTATTTAGTTACCAATAGGAAAAGGAGGAACGAAAATGTACAGTCTCGAAGAGCTTTATAATAAAGCATTGGAATTAAAAAATAAGGGTATGTCTGATAAGGAGATATCCACAGAGCTTCATCTATCTGTTAACACAGTCACATGGCTATTGGCAAAGGATTTTTCAAAACAGAAACCTGTAAATGATGTGAGGATAGGATGGAGGAGTGTAGGCGTATATGGAAACAGAATCGCATACCTGTCCCAGATCATGATTGATATTATTGAAGAGCAATCAGCTATTTCCGGCCAGGAGGTTGATGCAATTCTTGGAATTACCGTGAATGGAATTCCTTATGCCACAATGGCATCATACTTCATGGACAAGGAGTTGATTATATACAAACCACATCCGTCCAGAAAGGATGGATATTTCAGCAGCAATTTCGCATCTGTTAAGGGAAAGAGGGTTGTTGTGGTGGATGACATATGCAGCACTGGTGAAACACTCAAGAGAACCATAAAGGATATAATTGATGAAGGCGGAGAGGTCGTGATGGCCATGGTCATTGCCTCCAAACTGAATACGGACGAAATAGATGGCGTGACAGTTAGATCACTGTTCAGGGCTTCCCTTATTGGAAAAGAATGATCACAATGTTCTGGGGTCAACACTTAATTAAGGATCAGGAAGGAAGGCAGAAAGTATCCACAGGCATATCTCCGTCAGGTCCCATACATGTGGGCAATCTCAGAGAAATACTCACAGGGGATCTGATATACAAATCCTTGCTGAAAGACGGAAAACAGGCAGATTTTATCTATCTGGCAGATGATATAGATCCACTCAGGAAGGTGTATCCATTTCTGCCTGAAACCTATAGTGAACATGTGGGAAAACCCCTGAGAGATATCCCTGCTCCAGAGGGAAATAAGAAATATTCTGAATATTTTCTTGATCCATTCATTGAAGCAATGAAAACACTGGATGTGCATCCTGAGATCATTCACTCAGGGGATCTTTACAGAGATGGAAAATTTGGGGATATCATACTGGAATACATTGAGAAAAAAGATACTGTAAAGCAAATCCTTGAGAAACTCTCGGGCAGGCAGATGGATACAAATTGGTTTCCATATAACCCCAAATGCCAGAAGTGCGGCAGAATAAATTCAACCACTGTGACAGGCCATTGGGACACCAAAGTTCAGTACACCTGCACTTGCGGGTATAGCGGAGAAAGTGATGTGTACAAAGAGGAGGGTAAACTTCCATGGAGGCTGGAATGGCCTGCAAAATGGAAATTGCTTTCAGTAACCATTGAACCATTCGGAAAGGATCATGGCACACAGGGCGGTTCCTACGATACAGGGAAGGAAATATCCAAAGCTATTTTCAATCGTGATGCGCCACTTCCTCTGCTGTTTGAGAGAATACTTCTCAAGGGCAAAGGTGCAATGCATTCTTCAACAGGTGTCAATATAACCGCTGCTGAACTTCTCTCATTCGCGCCTCCTGAGATTGTAAGGTTCGTCATATCCAGAGTACCTGCATCAAGGCACATAGAATTTGACCCTGAATCTGGATTTCTCAATCTGGTGGATGAATTTGAGCGTATGCTGAAAATGAGGGAACAGGGAAAAACATCTGAAGATCAGAACTGGATTCTTGACTTGTCTATGGCAGGCAGACCATATGTTGCAATACCGGAT
>JAJZAR010000098.1 GCA_021799315.1 Thermoplasmata archaeon
GGATAGGGTAGGAGAGGTCATCTTTAGATTCACAAGAAAAAGGAGAATGAGCGAAAGAAGTGTTATTCTAAGGATCAATGACATAGCCGGTGAAACTTTCAACAGTCTTCAGGGCGGTAGAGATCAGATTAGAAGACTTATCTATGGAACACGTTTCGAATATCTTTTAAGATCAAGAGCGTACATTGTTATGATAGATTGTTCAACTTTTAAGGACTGGTCTTCGAAAGACCTCCAATATAGGCGAATGATAGAGGCAATTCTGGAGGCCAGACTGGAGAAAAAGATTCGCCCCCGGTTACTATTTCTGTTCACAAAGACAGATACTCTGCCTGAGGAAGCATTTTCAATGTCCCCTCTGGATCTGCTTAAGCTTCTAAAAAACACATATGCTTTTTCCACTAAAAATGTGAAAGACGTTTCTGCCTTCAAGATCTATATTAAAACAGAGAGGACACCTTCAGGAGAAATAGTTCCAAAGCTTGATTCTGGTATTGGTGGTATGAAGCAGATACAATTTGATCCTCAGATGAATTCTGGGTTCATGTTCACTGCCAACTGGATATGTGAAATAGGGGGCATATGATGGAAAACAAAATTGTCGCTGATCAGGCTATTTTTGGATGGGTTGATTGGAAAGGAAGATCCGGTTTCCAGTTTATCACATCAAGCTCTTCTTTGGAACAATTGGATTATGACTATCTAAGCAAATACAGTCTGCCAGCCAATGCCCTCGGAGTTAAAATTACCTCGTGCAGACGACTCTTTGTACTGCCATCAGGAAAAATTGCAATGAACTATGTGAAGAATATAGGAAAGGATTCCCATGGGAGAGATGGTGCCCTATTCAGCCATTTTCTCATTATGGGCAGAGACGCTTTTATCCAAGTAAAGAGAAATCTTTCGATTGCGGACGTGCATCATCTGAGGGGGATAGAGTCTTTGAATGATCTGCGAAAACTCATTCTTCCAGATGGAAACAGCATGAAACTCCCGCAAGTCATAATTGAACTGAGTGAAGGAAATCAATCTCCATTGAATAAATTTCTCATAGAAGGGGAAAACCATTTCATATCCGATTTACTTTATGCGATTTTTCTAAACATCTTTCAGTCAGATATAAAGATAAACTTGCTTGGAACCGATGAGTCTGAAGTTTTTGATCATATGTCTCTCATCGAATCCATGTTTCCTTCATGGATGATCATTCCTTTTTCCACGTACAGATACACAGGGGAGGCTATGGATCCCTTTGTGGTCATGTGCCACACAGACTCCTCTCTTCTGGATCCTGAACATGTTCTGGTGGATTTTAAAAGTAAATCTGTATCTGTTCCAGGAGAAGATAATTTCATAAGGATGGTATCTTCTGAATATGTAAACCTATTGATGAAGGATTACAACCTTTCACAGCTTGAAAGTATTTACAACCAGAATGGCAGTACAACACCTCAATTTTTTCTGATTCAATATATTATCATGAGTATTTGCAATGGACCAGATAAGGAACAGGGGATGAAGGTCTCTCTTATGGTTTCTGCCATGGGCCTATACGGTGAAAGATCAGTTTACAATGAGATCATTTCAAAGATTCTCGCAGACACGCATTACAGTCTAGATTCTGTACAGATGCTCATAGATTCAGTTTCAGATATGGAAAAGAGCGACTGGACAGAAGGCGGACCCCTATATGACTATGTGAAGATTCTTCTCAGAGTTGAACCTGGAAGCCAGGGGGAAGAAGCAGTAATCAAATTTCTTATAAATCTTATCAAAGAAAAGGGATCACAGACAACGAATGTCATATTCTCCATGATCATGGACGATGGTGTGAGCCCAGAAATAGCAAGTTCCATAGTTGAACTCATACCAAATGTCCAGAGATTGTATGGTTCATATATTGAAAAACACTCTATCACAGAGGCATTCTTACAGAGGTCAATTTCCATATTTGGAGAATTCAGGGAGATGGGTGATACACTTCTCAGAGGTTTTGAGATGTTTTTCTCGGGGGGAGAGGTCATTGACCAATCAACGGTTGTAAGGGTGCTGAAAATACTGGAAGATCATGTAAATCTCTTTGATCAAAGAGGTCTCAACAAACTTCTGAGAAATTTGCAAAAGACCATAAAAAAGCAAAAAGTACCTGTACGATCTGAGATTGAAGACTCCATTGGGCACCTCAAGGATGCGGAGACAAAGGATGCTAAATCTGAGAATTGAGGGGGTGGAATGAATGAGCGACAGGGAAACAAGAATGATTCGTGGAATCACGAAGAAAATTATGAGAATATGCAGGTCAATGGAAAAGGCTAAAGGAATTACTGAACTTGAGAAAAATTCCATTCGTTCAACAGAAAGAGTACTGCAATCCACTCTACAGATCACCGATACAAAGATCATGAAGTCCAATCTTGTTCTGTCCATGCGAACTCTTATGGAAACGGGAATTGCAACGAAAAATAGTAAAGAATTCATGAAGCATCACATGCTCATATTAACTTTCAGCCCGGAAGAGGTGGAAAGGGAAAAGACAATTCAACAGTTGAAAGCAAAGATCACAACCTCAGATAAGGACATGCAGAGCCAAGGATTTATGGAACTCAGAAATTTCATGAGAGAAAAGGGCAATCTTGTAGGGGAATCTTTTGCAGATCAAGCTCTGGAGTCAATAGAATCAAGAGACAGAGCTCTTGCAATACATTCTTCCATGTATCTTTTGGAACTTATTTCCAGAAATGAACCGACTTTTGACGAGCACAGAGATAGAATAATGCAGGGCCTAAATTCAGCATACCCGGAAGTGAGAGTTCTCACATCTATGATGTGCTCCAGGGCAAAAAAAATTGATTCCATTGAGGACCTACTTTCATTATGTGAAGACCAGAACGAAGTCAATGTGAACGAGCTTGAAATACCCACACATTCAAGTAAATTCCATGTAGATCACGGGATGGCCAAGGTAAGAGATGTTGTTAACGACTGTATTTTTAATATCATTGATTCCACAGGTGATTCTTCTAATTACATCGCTCTATCGGTTGTGTGGAGCATTACAGGACCAAAACGGGAAGGCGAGGAATTCGTTATTACGTTGAAAGTGAAACCTGTCGTACATTTCAACAACTTGACATTCAACCTTTCAAAACTCAACCCGGTTTTTGATCTTCAGGGCAGAACTTCCATAATCCTTGAAGAGCTTCAGCAGGGGTCTATAAAGGAAGCTTATATAAGGGCAATCCCAAAAGCCTCTGGTCATCTTCGGGGGAGTATGTCTGTAACTACTGATGAAGGCTTGATTTACGAACTCATCATCGAGGATTTCTTTGAGAAGAAAATTGAAAGGCATGCGGCGGAAACTGAAGCTTCAGTTTCCTCAGAAAGAAACCATGATATGAAGACCACCGATCAGATACAACTTATTGTGAGAGATATCAGGACAATGGAAACCAAGAATGTGATCAATGCTCTCGATCAGCTTAAATCCTATGCTGCAGGAGACGAGACCTATGAAAACAGAATAGCGGCAATGTCCGTAAATCTCTCTTTGAAGGGAACACACAGGATAACGAAGAGTGAAATGGATTCTATACTGGAAATGGTCGATCACATAAAAAATGATCAGACCAAATGATCTTTGTAATACTCATGAGTTAATCAGAGCATAACTATACTGAGATAATATAATAAGTTTCTAAAGTGGAGTATATTTATTTTGTACTTTCGCTGCCCATAATTTTATTGATCAGATCATCAACTTCAGATTTTGTTTTGTCTGCATCTCCCGCTGGTGTTTTGCCTAGAATGCTTCCTATTATATCATCCACATTCTCACCGCCTCTTTCTGCAAATTCGTCAAGGCTCTTATTTATATCTCCAAACTGATCTTCAAGCCTGCTTTCAAGTTGCTCAGTCCTTGCATTGATGCTTTCTATATTTTGAGTGATCTGTCTTGCCTGCTCGTCTGTCAGCATTCTCTTACTGAACTCCTCGTTGGCGGAGGATAAAATCTTCCCGCTTGCTCTTTCAATGTATATGAATTCAAAGGTGACCTCAAGGTTATCAAGGTACAGTGCAAAACTTCTCAGATAATCGATGGCACTCTTAACTCTAACAGCATTCTGCGCAGCATTGTGCATTCCTTTCTGGTCTTTGGCAGCGGCGGCTTTCTTGATATTATTTATGGCCTGCACAAGCAGTTGTTCCTGTTTCTTCAAGTTTCTATCCACCTGTGACTTATAATTCCTTATTTTGGATCTGGTCTCAAATCTCTTATCCTCTTCAGTCTTCCTGAGTTTAATAGCCATGATGATCTAGATTCAATATACCCTTAAGGTTAAATAAACATTTCTTTCGTCAAACGAATTTGAAATATATTACTATTATAAGATGTGACAACATGATATTTCGATCAATAAACAATAAGAAATTTAAACGGATAATCTATCTCCTGACATGCAGAAGGAAAGTAAGCTGATCTTTTCACTCATGATTGGTGTACTTATGGGAGCTATAGATTCCACCATAGTTTTACTGGCACTTCCAACAATAAACGGTTACTTTAAAACACAACTCTCTCTTTCCATCTGGATCATTCTGATCTACCTGTTAGTTATAGCAGTAGGTACAACACAGCTTGGAAGGCTGGGCGATATAATCTCCAGAAAGACAATATTTTCTTCTGGGTTGCTCGTTTTTACTGCGGGTTCTGCACTTTGCGGTGCCTCAGGGAGTATTTATGAACTCATCGCATTCAGGGGAGTTCAGGCTGTTGGAGCCTCAATGATACAGGCGAATAGCGGTGCAATTGTGGCAGATAATTTCGAGGCACGAAAGAGAGGAAGAGTATTCGGATACACTTCCATAGGCTACAACTCTGGCGCAATGCTTGGGATAGTGCTTGGGGGCCTGATCACCACATTTATAGGATGGAGATATATTTTTTACATCAACGTACCCATTGGAGTCGTGGCTTATTACGTAGCTATAAGAAACATAAACAAGGGCAAGAAAATAGAAAATAAGCTGGATTACATTGGTACATTGTTGCTTGGGCTTTCTCTCGTTCTCATCGCCTATGGTGGAGTTAACATAACATCAGCGGGTGTGGATTTTTACAACGAAATGTTTCTCCTGGCTGGATTTATCTCCATATTAATATTTATATTCGCGGAGAGCAAGGTGAAAAAACCATTGATACCTTTCAGGATTTTCAAGATAAAAATTCTCAGATATTCCATAATGGCTGCATTTTTACAGAGTCTTGGGTTTCTGGCAGTTGTATTCCTCCTGATCATGTACCTTCAGGGTATAAGAGGGCTGACACCCTTTGTGAGTTCTCTCTATCTGTTGCCGGGCTATGTTATCGGTAGCATTCTCGGTCCCTTATTTGGAAGGCTTTCAGATAGAATAGGATCCAGAACACCCGCAACCCTTGGTCTTCTC
>JAJZAR010000099.1 GCA_021799315.1 Thermoplasmata archaeon
TTTTATATGTTGGATATATCAACTTGAATAGCTCATTCCGCACAAATTTTTCAAAGATCCTTCCAAAGTAGGTTGGGAAATCGAAGGCTATCTGATTACTTCCCCGTTCAATAAATTCCCTATTTAGGAATACATAATTGAACCAGAATTGCATCATGTTGTCGGTCAATTCATAATGGGATGCCCCTTTTCTGTCATCAATGGGCGTGGCTTTAGAGATGAACATTAATTTAATGAGATTTTCAAGATAGGGATACAGCCGCTTGCTTTCTATTCCGATGTAACCCGCGATTTCAGATGGCTTATTCTTCCCAAACGAAATAGCATTCAATATGGAAAAATATGTATTGTATTCCTTAAACTCCTGTGCCAGGATGTAGTAGGGTTCTCTGTAGAAATATCCATTTGTGTCTCCAAATTCTCTTTCAACAAACAGGTGATAATCGCTGTATCCGGAGGCCTTTCTAAGGTATTCCGGAATACCGCCTGTGGTCATGTAAATTAATAATTTATCCTCAAATGACATGTTCAAGAACTTCAGGGCACTCTTAAAACCGAATGGAACCAAGAGCATATCATGGGTCCTTCTCCCGTATAATGGGGAAGAATATGAGAGCACTTCGTCCTGCATAATTCCCAGATTCGATCCACAGAGCACAAGGAAAACATTTGTTTTGCTAAGAAAAGTATCCCATAATCTCTGTAACCGTGTCAGAATACTTCTGTCATTTTTTATCATGTACGTGAATTCATCCAGTACGATGAAAAATCTCTTTCCGGGATCAATTGCTTTAGGCATGTATTGAAAAAGTCCCTCCCATTCATTGATTGTGGCATTCTGCAGGAACTCATCGTGGAAAAAATCAGCAAGATGTTTTCGCAGATCATCAACCTGCAATTTGTGATATATGTCCTCTGAGATATAGAATAATCCGTCCGTATCATTGAAAAATTCAGAAAGCAAAGTCGTTTTACCTATTCTCTTTCTTCCATAGAGTATGATGAGCTTTACCCCGGGCGAAGACCATTCATCACCAAGAATCTTCAATTCCGGTTTTCAGTCAATAAACTCAATCAAGCTTAGTTCTAATTGAAATTAGGAGTTTAAATATTTGGATCAGGTAATTGTTTCTCTTCCACCCACAAAAGCCTGTAATTCTGTTGGAAATGACCACTGACATGCTCTCCATCTTGAAGGATGGCGGTCCGCTTTTCTGCTCAATTTTGGCTTTTGTTCTTTACTGTACAGACGTTCGAGCAAAAAATTCTTTACTGGGCTGTATGCCCTTTCCAGCACTTGAGGTTGTAACTCTATGTTTACTTCAGCTAGGACTTTGGAGTGGATATATCTCACATCATTGCAATGCATATTCTGATAAAGCCTGTTTAATTGTATTCATATGATAGATTTCGCGCCCAAATCAAAGTCTCCAATGGGAATAGGGCTTTGTAAATCATCACTCTCAATGACATAGTAGTTTGTTTGTCAGAAAAATTGTAAAATCAAGCATGTTAATTTTGACTTGACACTCAGTTTCCAGAAAGACTGACAACATAAAAGTTGCAAAACAAGAACGTGAGAGGAAACCACCATTTCATTTTGCTCACAAACATAGTACGAACTAAAGCTCCTTATACATATCAATAAAGCGAAGATACCATTCCTCAAACTGGTCCAGAGTGATTATATGTAATTCTATTGGTGCGTCAAGGGATTTCCATATCGCCACAATGATTCTATCTTTGAACGCCATATCACTTGGTATCACTATGATGTCGATGTCACTGCCTGCATCATAATTTCCCCGCAAGACTGACCCAAAGAAAATGATCCTGGCCTCTGGATCTATATTTTTAATCAGAGATTTAACTTCCTCAAGGACTTCTTGATAATTTCTAAGTTTGTAAAGCCTTGTCAACTCATAATCCTGAGATATACTCATCAAAAACATCCTCCACGAACCTTAGAAGCGGTAGAACATCCTCTTTTGTTGCCCTTACCGGAAAATACCTCGAACTTATATATGCATCCTCTAGTCTGGCCAATTTAAGAATATTTGGCTCATTATTTATCAGGTCGTTCAACTCCTTCTTGTGCTTAACTAGCAGTCTTATTAGCTCTCTAAGTGAGTGAGTTCTTGGATAAGAGCCGTTCAATTTTAGAGCATAATATTTCAATAACAGTTCGCAGTGCTGATGAATCGCAACAATTGCAAGGTCCCATTTTCCCTCCTCAACCAAACGCTTTGCTTCGGCTAGATAATCAGAACTTTTCTCTCTCAATATTTCAACGTCAGAAGCAGGCATCTATAAAGCATAATAATGTCAATCATTTAATTAATCTTCTCCATGAGCAATATTATGGAATATAGCATCGAACGCCAAAACATTTGTAAAATAAAGAGGTTTATTATTTCCTTCGAAGATCAAATCCACGGCGTGACATATACAGCAATTCCATGGTGAACAGGGTTAATTACATTCTTGAACAATAGTTCCTCTTGGGCTGTAAGTTGCATCTTGATGAAAACAATCATGGAAAAATGGATCATCCATACACAACGCCAAATGCGTTCATAACATCCCTTGCAAAGACCAGGGCAGTGTACAGCATTCCATTCAGGTCACCGAGCGTTTGCAGATTCATAACCTGTTTTCTGTGAGCCTTAAACATGGTCTAGCCTTAATGGAAAAGCTCGTCAATCTTCTTAACTTTCAATCCCAGTTGTAAAGCCGCCTTATACATTTCTCTGTCATCGGTCAGCAAAGCCATATGATTTGATTTACAGTAGAAAACATAGGATGCGTCATAAAATGTAAGTCCCGTTGTGAGTGCAAGTTCCAATATCTCTGCAATATCCAAGGATTCAAGTTTGATCATCTTTATCCTGGCAACCACCTTCCCAATCTCCTTTGTGAGATCCAGGATTACGTTTCTTTCAAGTCCCTTTACGTGGCCATCATTTCCCTTTGTGAGAATACTTCCAATCTCGTATCCAGTAAGATCCAGCACATATGACTCTTTCATAATTTCCAGCACTTTTTCTTCAGAATCCAAGAAGAATAAGCTGAAGAGTGAACTCAAGTCCAAAATATAGCTTGAAACCAACTCTATGGCCTCTGATCCCTATCTTTTCTCAAATCACTGAGAAGCTGCTCATGGTCAACGTTCTTTAGCATTCTGTGTATCTTAGAAAGGCTTTCTAGGAAGTCTTTCTCGTTTCTCCTCTCTATTTCCTTCTTCAGTGATTCCCTCATAATCTCTGAGTAATTTATCTTTAATCTTTTAGCTTCAGCCATAGTCTGTTCATCCAAGCGTATACTAACAAGTTTAGTCATACGATATCGTATGACATATGGCATATATATAAAATGCGCTGAGTTATCCAACCGTCATAACTCTCCCCTTCGTAAATAATATTAGAAATTATTGAGATCATAAGAAAGAATGGAAAGAACAGTTCGAAGGATAGGTGATCCTTTCGAAGAGATTTTAACACATCCGGGTGAGAAGTCCCCGTTCACAGAATATGAGGTGAAATCCAACCAAACTTTATGATTTTTCCATCACATTGCTTTGTCTGCTGGCGGACAGAAGTGAAACAGGTCGGAGGACATATTGCTTCATGCATGTCTGCATCCGTGAAGTCAGAGGACTCAGCACGAAGGATAGAGTGCCTTCGGGCACCGGGAATCAGAGCTCACGGAGATTCCGCCAGCAACCTTTGAAGTGGAAAGCTTGTTTCGAAAACTGGTAGAGGAGGTCACTTAAATTATTCAACATCGTAGATTAGCTACCTAACTATACTCTTATCCGGGAATCCAATGACCTAGCATTTAGAAAATGATTTATATCATGAAAGCCTTGATGCGATAACATTCAGACAGCATTATCTGCCTCTTATTTCACCATAAAGACTTAAGGCCACCAGGCTAGTCTTCCATTGGTTGTTCAATCTAATTCCCGGAAGCTCCCCCTGATTGATTCTGAGTGCCATATATTTTGTGGAGTAATCGGTGCCAGAGGCTTTCTTTGCTTCGTTTAATGTTAAAAGCTTATCCTCCTCGGATCCTACCATATCAAGCCCAAAAAGGAGTGAACTTGCCATATTTATTTTGAGGAACTCTGTCAATTTGTCCATTCCATTAACATAGGCAGATTCAAGAGCATGTATGTATGCCCTCCTGTCACGAGGGAGAATGTGAATCAGAGGCCAGTTGTGATTAAGGAAGTGTATATTCAGCAGCAATCTGCCCACCCTTCCATTTCCATCTGAGAAAGGATGTATAGATTCAAAACCAAAGTGCATTTCTGCGGCTTGAGAAAAAACATCTTCACGCCTCATTTCCATTGTGACATAATGTTGTTCCCATTCCTGAAGCAGAGAGATGAGCTTTTCGACTCTTGGTGGGGAATGCTTTGACCCTAGTATTCTCACATTTACCATTCTCCACTGTCCTGCGTCTAGGAGGATCCCATGAAATATTATATCGTGCAAATTCAATGCACTTTTCATATTGACCTCGTATATTTTTCCACTTACTACTTCAGCCAAAGCTGCACGAAGTTGAATGGTTTCCATCAGATCCCTTATGGGTCGGTTAGGAACAGTCAAGCCGCTTTCTATTACCTTGGTTACTTCATCTAGGGTAAGCGTGTTTCCCTCTATGGCATTGGTTCCCCAGGTATTCAGTATTAATGACTCTAGAAGCGTCTTTTCAGGCAGATTGCGCAATGAACCTCGATCCAACATCCTCTCCCTTAAGCGATTCAATATTTGTCTATCCATTATTCATGCTGCAATACATATTTCATATATAAGTGTATATGGAAAAACTAACAAAAGTCATGAAATACATATTAAAATTATAAGAATAAATTTTCTCAGATCACCGCAGCTATTCAGCTCAGCTGTATTTTCAGTTCTTTTGACACATACTTTCTGATAATGTGTTTATTTGGTATTTTGTTTACGGCCTATATCCAAATTGCAGGTAGGCGAAATTTGATGAAGGATTACAAAGGTAATATCAGTGGAGATTCAAAGAGTGAAATAATGAGACTTAAAAAATTGCATGGAGATATTCCGTGTTACAACGGTATGCTGCAATGGTGACTATATTTCCACGATAACTAACCGCACGAATTGTACTAAATGTTATATACGCAAACAAGCTTAATCAGATGTAATGCCAAATTACCTGGATGAAGACGAATTCAACCGATGGCAGGCCCATGCCAGATCAACACTGAGGTCAGCCTATATTGATAAATCTTCAGGCTTTTACAACTGGGCATGCTTTAAGGCCCAGCAATCCGCGGAATATTCAGCTAAGGCATTTCTCAGGGGGATAGGTTTTGATTCTTTTGGTCACTCTGTATCCATGCTGCTCAAGAAGGGTGGATTCAGCGAAGATTCAATTAAACTAGATCG
>JAJZAR010000100.1 GCA_021799315.1 Thermoplasmata archaeon
TGCTCAATCTTTCACTTCTCTGCATGAATATATCCTTGGAGGATGGACCTATTCTTGCCATGTCAACCTGATCTGCGACAAATTCTATGTATCCCAGTCCTAATCCATCAAAACATATGAATTTCATGGGCCCGATCTTATATTTTCCTATGGCCTCTGGTTGCAGGAAGTACTCTTTTTCTACGAATGAACCGGGTTTCATTTTAATAAATCCCCTATAATCTCCAGAAAGAGAAAAAACGTCTGCGAGTGTGTCAAAATATTCCACATAAAGAGTTCTCCGACTGTTATTTTGCATGTAGATTTTCACACGAATTCTGTCACCTTTCTTCATTTCAGATCGATCGAGAACTCTGCGCACCCCAAGAGCGCTTGCAGCTTTGAAAGTGCCATGATTCATTATCCAGAGATCTGAACCAATAATAAGAATGGCTGTTACAAAGAAAAATGACAGAATCTGGTAACCGAACAGATTGTATATAAAAGACTCCAGAAGACCTAGAAAAAGAGCAGAAAGGATTGCATACGTTCTTTTCTTTATCATTTTGGAGCCTGCACTTCGGACAATATTTCGTCTATAACCCTATCCGCCACATCAGTCCCTTCATCATTCTCATCAAGCATTGCTTCAGGTCTCAGTATGAGTCTGTGGTTCAACATGGGTTTCATTATATAGTAAACATCCTCTGGAGTGACATAGGACCTCCCGTGCACCAGAGCGCAGGACTTTGATGCAAGAAGCAACTTTGCTGTGGTTCTAGGGCTTGCCCCTACATAGACTTTCTTACTTTCCCGGGTTCGCCTCATGATATCGACCATGTATTCCTTCACCTGTTGAGATGCAAAAACAGATTGGACCTGTCCTCTCAACCTGACCACTGTAGGCACATCCATGGTAACTTCTGGTTCGCTATCTTCGATTTTTCTGTTCAATATATCGACTTCAGATTTCCTGTCTGGATATTTTAGAATAAGTCTGAATAGGAATCTATCCATCAGTGCTTCTGCCACGGGAAAAGTGCCTTCCTGCTCAATGGGGTTCTGTGTAGCGATAACCATAAAGGGAACAGGTAAAGGTCTTGTCTCCCCGCCAATGGATACCTGTTTCTCCTCCATGGCTTCCAGTAGGGCGGATTGTACTTTGGAGGGTGTTCTGTTTATTTCATCTGCAAGGAGTATATTTGTGAATACAGGGCCCTCCCTGAATTCAAGCTTTCGTGTTTCAAGATTGAAAATCATGTTGCCAGATACATCTGAAGGCAACATATCTGGGGTGAATTGAATTCTCTTGAAGACCATCTTCATATGCTTTGAAAACTCTGATGCCAAAAGTGTCTTTGCCAATCCAGGCACGCCTTCCATCAGAACGTGATTATTGCTGACCAGGGCAATCGTCATAAACCTGACGAGCTCTTTAGATCCGACAACCTTTTTATTTATATCATTACATATGAGATCTATTGTATTCCTTACCTCTTTCAAATCTTTAACTGTTAATTTAGCCATTCATTCATCACCCAATTTTTTGAGGTCTAACCTTATCCAATTCTTTTCTACTTCCCCATACATCCTGATCATCTCATTCATGATGATTTTCATCTGCTCTTCGAGCCTTTTTTTCTTCCTGTTGCTGTTTGTATACTGCAACCGGTATTTGAGCCTCTTATATCTTCTTGCAAATCTGTTAATTGCCTTTGTACTCTTGATTATATAATTTGAACTATTCTCTATTGACTGCTCAAAATGATCCCTGTCTCCATTAATCACATACATCATCTCCTTGCTAAAATAATCATCTGGTAATTCGAAATTCTCTCTTTCCTGAACCATAGATGGGTTGGCATTGATTTTCGTTCTCGCCCCTCTAACTCTCAATGATATGACACCTCCAATTATTATGAGGAGAGGAATGAGGAACTGGAACAAACTGAGGGGATCAGACCTTACTTCAGATATGAAAGCGCTCCACGAAATATCTGGAGGTTGCAATCCTAAAGAGAACATAGAAACCACAGCAACACCTACTTATCAATATAATATAGCTTTTTCAAATCCATATAGTTGTAAATGTCAGTCAGGAGGGATACCAGTGATGCGCCATCTACATCTTCAGACTGCGAGTACATTGCAGGAAGATATATGTCAAAAATATACATTGAAAATTTCTTCAAAGTCATCAATTTCATATCTTTCTCATCTGTTCCGAATATCTTTGATGTTTCCAGTTCAAAGGTGTTCTTGTCTACAATGGCTTGATACGACAGTTCAAAGTTGTTGCTTCGCATAAGTTTGGCAATTGACGCCATTACTGGAAGGTTGCTATCCAGATTTATCTCATAATATCTTTCTATATCCTTTTGAGCTTCATTTTTTCCCTGTATGGCGGCCTTTACCAGATCATTGTTTCCAACATTTCTTCTGGCATTTACCAGTGGAGGTATATCCATTATGGTCTTCACTCTGACCTTTGTTTCCTCTCTAACTTTGGCAGGTTTCCTGCTGAAGAACCCAAATTTCTTAGGTTTTTTCTTCTTGCCATTCAACATAGTTTCTATCTGACTTAGGGCTTCATTATTATCCTCATTAGTTTCCATATTATTCTGTTCCTCCTTGATTTTTAAAATTAAAATTAGACATCCCTAAATACATTTCGTATAGTCCGGTTCCAGAAAGGTTATTTTGCACCTGGCCCAGTTTGATCTGAATAGTGTAGGTTGTGTTGGGCAATACCTCTACATTATTGCTCAGATTGGTTTTATCAGTGTTGTGCGTTAAGGTGAATATGTTTATATTATTGAAATAGCCATGCGTTCCATTGGACATATAGAAGGGAGCAGTATTCGCGGAATTGTATGGCAGTACGGAAATGTTTGTGAGAAATCCATTGGCATCTGATAATCTGACTGAACTGTTATAAAGCTCATACAGTTCAGCAGGTGGAGTTCCGCTATAAGGCTTTTGAGATAAATAAACTGAATATAGAGATTTACTTATGTTCACATACTGGATAAGAACAGGATTTTGAGCAGTTATGGTGTGCTTTGGAGATGTTACAGTCATATTACCAACCTTAAACGACGTATATGCAGTGATGTCGGACATGTTTACCCCATAGGCGACAACGGATGAATTGCTACCGAAGTTGGATGTACTGTTCTTGTACGCATAACTCTTTGCTGGAAAAACAATTGCTCTTGCACTTAAATTGAGCGGATTATGTATGAGCAAAACCACTCCATATCCTGTAATGTTAAGAGTGTGAGTCAACCCTGTGTTGTTGATATTTATTTGGGTAGAATTCTGTATGTATCCATTTTCCCTGTACGTAAAAATGAATATTCCGTGAGGTATAAGGTACACATAGGAATTGGTGTATGTTGATGAACTGTTGCTTTGAGGCTGAAGTTGTATGGAAGAATCTGAAAGATATAAATTGTTAAGCGATAGGGAATATTGCAGCGAAACGTTGTAGTCTTTACCATAATTCCTGTTCAGCTTCATCGCCAATTCATCCTCAATGTTCAGCGTTATATTCTTAGCCTGCCTCTTTGACAGTGTAACGGAAAGGTGTTGCGTTACCAGATCCTTTGCGGAAATATTATTATGTGTGTAATAGAATCCAACTAGCGTGAAATGGAAAGAAGCTGTGAAGTTTGTACTTACTTCAAAACTGGAACCGATCACAGTGATTATTCTGGAATAGGTTGTTCCGTATATTCTTGTATATAGAATGAAATGTTCTCCTGAAATGTTGGTTAAAGTCCCTAAATTAAAGCTTACCGCTCCCCTTCCCTTATTATAATAATTGGATGAAAAACTTGTTGACATGGAACTATTTACCCTGTTCTGGCTGAACCCCGGAATAGATTTTAAGGAATCGTTAAATTTGTATCCTATACTGAAAACGGGTTTCATCACAATATTCTCGGTGATGTTATAGGGCGATTCCCCGTTCAGAATAATAGTGATGGATTTATTCTGAAACCCAACCTCCTGAACTGAAATATTTAGAATGAATTCATAATTTATGTGCGTATCGGAGAAATACATGAAGGTACCAACGTTTGAACCTTCTAGAGACTGATTGACTAAGATTTCATTTTCACTCATTGTTATATTGGGGTACAGCAATGCATACCCCTTTGAAGTCACGTTGTAATGTACCGCGAAATACTGGCCGGGAAGGGGAGTGAGTGATACAGATCTGAGAATATGATCAGGCGGATTCAATGTCGCGATGTTAAATGATGTCCAGTTGAATCCGGGGACATATGTCACAAAATTGAAGTTTCCGCCATATTTCAAGGAAATGTTAGCCTGTCCAGAAGAGCTCACTCTGGAAGTCGTGTGATAATAGGTACCGTTCAGATACGCAATAACCGTAACTTCGAAACCATTTAAAAGAGAGGTGGATGCTGGAGATCCCTTAGTGTAGAACGTGTTACTCAAAGAAAGGGATATATTGCCCCTTGATGCGTAGGCCTTGTACAGAGGTATGGAATTATGGCTGGTTGCATAAGTTGACACGCCTCCGTCCATGAAAGCAGGTAGGTATGTGAGAGATGAGAGATGAGATATTCCTGTACCGCTACTGTTCAACTTTTGAGAAATGAACGGGTTTACAACCGTGAGATTCTGTTCCAGATTGGCAATGTCTCCATTTACAAAGATCTCCTTTGAGTGTGCATTTATGTAGCCGTTGAGAGAATAGGTGAGAACATCATCCCCAGAGACATTTACAATATAATTGCCGTTGCTCTGGCTGTACGCGGTACCAATAATTTTACCATCAGCCACATCGATAGAAGTTATTTTTACACCGCCCAGAGGTACACCCAGATCATTATTGACCTTTCCTGAAGCGTAGAAAGTGGCGTTTTCAGAGCGATTCATCAATAGAACAAGATTCGTGATAATGCTACCTGTAACATTTATGAATTCAGGCTTTGGTGTTATGTTATAATTTCTCTTAATTGTTAGAACCAAATAGGTGCCATTTTGAAGATTTGTGGAGAAAATACCCTTATCATTTGAATTGCCCCTAAAGGTTCCAAAGAATGATACGAAGGTAAGGTTAACGTTTGAAACGATGTTATTGCCTATTCTTTCAGTTGTTCCTGAAACACTTAAATCTCCTTCCCTATGGATTCGAATGTTTTCACTTATTCCAGAACCTGATAGAACAGAAAAGGTGGAAAAAGATGTCTTATAGCCGCTTGCCTTATAGCCCACGGTATATGCACCGTAATGGCACAAAATTACTGAATAATAACCATCTGACACATGTACCTCATCTACTCTTGGAAAAACGTATATAAAAATTGGTCCGGAGTACGGATTGCCGGATGCTGTTGTTATTGTGCCATATAATCTAACGGTGCCGTTTCCTGTAAAACTGAATGAA
>JAJZAR010000101.1 GCA_021799315.1 Thermoplasmata archaeon
AATGGTATATCTAGCCCATAGTCATACATTTGGCCATCAAGTACCTTAAAATCATGGTATTCACACTCATCCCTTATATGCAGTGACATGGCGCCATAGTAATCGGCGGCGCTCTGGAAACCTCTCTCTTTGGCATCCACATAGTCATTATATTTTTTGAAACCTTGCTCAATAGCCGGAGCACCCTCCTCCAGATAGGTGGAATAATCTTGAAAATAATTGTAAAAATGAAACGATCTATAAAAGTCATAGAAATTTTTATATTCATGACGTATGGAGGAATAATACAGTGATGCTACAGAATGGATATCCCATCTCTTTGATATTTGTTCAATAAGGTCAAAGGCTCTATAGTCTATGAATCCGCCCTTTTTGGCACTCACGTAATCCTTCAGTTTCTTAAAACCTTTTGATTCAGCTGAGAATATAATATTGTCTTTGACAAAGAAAAATACCAATGGAGAAGGTCCCTGATTATCAAAAATGGGTAATGTACCATTTTCATGCTTAAATTTATTGCAATCTGGGCCATAACAGGACCACACTGTTCCTATTTTGTATTCATTAATTAGTTCAAGGAAACTATCCAAGTCTAGCAGTCTAATTTCTACTGGGGCAAGTGTCTCGTATCCATAACATTCCTTTGTTTCTGGAATACTTTGATCAGAATTGCTTTTCAAATCCATCCCTCCACCCATTTTCTCATTTCTTTCCTGTCGTCTTCTTCAAATGGAATGTTCAGGTAGTGCTCATACTGTGTTGTAGTGGTATGCCCCTGGCTCAATGCTATCTGCAAAGCTTTGTCTGGGTAGTAGAACACAAGCCATGATTCCCAGGTCTTCCTGAAGGTCTTGTTGTTGACAGGATTTCCCTCCAGGATTCTCCTGGATAGTCTTTTCAGCTTCATGTCCAATGCCGGAAGTTCAGGCAACGGGTGCGAGACCTGAAACAGGTCCGGAAGTAGTGTTTTACCCATATCTGATAGCCTTATTGCCCGCTCCTTCTGCTTGGCCTTTATCTTCAACATTGATCCCCGGGGAAGATAAATGAACTTGCCATCAAGCCAATCGGGGTTCTCCCTCAATCTCTGTAATTCGGCATAACGCATTCCTGTGAGAAGAAGGGATGTGCATATCCTCCTGGTATTTGGATCCATGGCGTCCCTCAATGTTTCGAACTCAACAGGCCTGAGGACCCTCACCTGGAACTTTTCCGAAGATCTTACTATGGCTCTCAACGCTGTTGTTAAGATACTGACAACACTTAACGCTTTTCATCGAGTTTGAGTGCCATGACCTGCACCCTTCCTTGAATGTATATATAAAGGGCGTTAAGTTTTACTCCAAAAGTTAACAAGGTACTTTCGGAATAAAGTTATGACGAATAATAAGAACAGAATTAAGCCCCTTAATATGATTACTTGGAAATGATATAATATCTTTTTATAGCATTATTAGCACTATATAGAACTATTGGTCCAATTAACAAATTAGTTGACTCGTTTACTGATCCATGACTTTCTTTTGCACCCACAATCTGTAATGAGACTTTTTCCAACTCACTATTCTGAATGTTGATATTTCTTGGCCATTTTGTCTTAACAACCAACTTACCTTCAGACCAAACACCTGATATCGTTGAAATTTTCAGTACTTCCCACAATCTCCTTACCAATACTTCTTCAGACACTTCAAAAGTTCTTATTAAATCCAAATACTGATTTAGGCTTGTCAATTCTTGCTTTAAAGCCATTTTTAACCATTTATTAGGTATGAGTAATCTACCTGCAAAGTCATTGCACCAATCCTCTATTTTTTCCAGTGTTGTCTGATAGCTATTTCTTTCATCTGTCATTCTTTCAAGTACCCAATGGGCAATTTCATGAGCTATGGTGAATCTCCATCTAAATCCCCTTAAATATTTGGGTCCTTTATAAAAAATAATTCCTTTTCCCTCTGGGGACTCTACCAAGTAGCCATCTGTGTGTAGGTCCTCTTCATACAGTTCCAAATCAAGATCCTGGCAAATTCTAAATAGATCAATAGGGGGACCAGATAAGTTACTTCTCGAAATCAACTTATCTATTATATCATCTGGTTGTATCTTTGCGAATATTCTTTGGATAGCGTTTCTCTTTATTTTTATAGGTAAATCTTCGATTTTAACAGATTCCATTTTCTCACAACCGTTTCATTAAAAGTCTAAAAACTATTCTTAGGACATCATCTTTGTTTATATCGTGGGATTTGCTTCTTGTTTGATTTATGGAATAATTGCTAATTTCTATGAAAATCTCTGGAAGCTTCGCAGCAATTTCATATAGTTTTTGTTCATAGAAATTTGGAGAAGTCAATTCGGCAGGATCAATATCAAGGGCTGTAGAAATTTTGTTTATCAAAAATAATGAAGGATTGATGACTTTCTTATCCTCATTCTCTAAATGCCTAATTTCATCTGGTGCAATCCCTATTGCTTTTGCTAAGTCATCTTGGGTCAAGTTACGTTGCAATCTGAATTTTTTTACACTTTCCCCGAAGCTTAAAGAAGAGGTTGGCAAAATACCATCGTGCCTCTTCTCAATGTGGGGCATGAGCACAGAAAGTGCCTCTTTCATAGAAACTTTAAGAGAATCTATGTCAGTAAAATCTTGAATTTGCCTAAGAGACAGCGGAACTCCACTAACCATTCTACTAATCTTACCGTCGTGCGGTTGTAATATAATCATAGGTATCAAAGCGTTGTATGCAATCTCCACTTCCTGGCCAGCTCCAAAACTAGGTCTATACGCTAATAAAATGAAAACGTCAGATTCTCGTACTCTTTGTCGATCAGTTTGATAAACAAAACTTGGAGATAACTCGGGATTAGTTACGGGATCGCTATGTTTTCCAGGTACGTAAGGGAATATGTTCTTTTCCTTGCATACTGTTTCAATGACTTCTATATACTCGTAAACAGTCTTTCTCATTGGCTCATCGAGGCCAGTCAGTGGAGAGGCAATATAGGCCCTAAACTGTTTACCATCTTTCACAACTGTATCTATTTAAAACTCCTATATTAATATTTATATTGATTAAAATAACTCAATTCAAAGAATATATTACCATTACGCCTCAAAATAAAGGGAAACTTGCCCAATTAAATTTGACTCATTCAATACAACCAACTGTATGTGAGAACCTTTATGAAGATACGACCCTGGATATATAGGTTCTCCAATATCAAATGGTGCACGTATAGTATCTACGCAAAAAAGTTCGGAAGTTAGATAATTTAAGACAGAACAGTCTAAAACATGAGAGTCAATCTCGTAGTTTGTTATATCTTTCCCTTCATTTCTCATTTTCTCTGTGTATTTTTCATAAGCAATTCTTACATAATCAGTGTAAGAAAGTACGGTTAGATCCAAGCATCTTCCTAAGTTAATAGAAACTTCGACTACAGCAGCTTCTTCTCCATACTTAAAAGTTGCCCATTCTATTGCTCTTCCCGGGTCATCTTCCCAAAAGTACATGCCATGTCCAAGCCAATCATCAGATTCGTGGCTTTTGTGAAATTGATGGGTAAATACGCTATTTGCAGCATATTCTTTTTTTGTTCCATGAAACCCTTTGACTACTTTTTCGATTACAGGTAGTGGGAATTTTTCCTTTGGATTCATAATTTTTAATACATAGTTTATTTAAATAAATTTCCTATCGTAAAATTGATGACAGGGTTAACACATATATATAGTTCTTTTGATACCCTCGTTATCTTAGATTCTCAGTTTAATTCATAGTATTACTAATTTACTATAGTTTTGCGATTTAGTAAGATTTATCCATGTGTCTGACATTGTCATATCATGATCGAGATACCCATGGTGAATACTCCCGATGTCCTTAGCGAACTTCTAGTTGAATTCAGGCCCATTTTTGATCGAAGGCAGTTCAGGCAGTTCTCCAGATACATTTCTTCCTCATGGGTATCACCAACCCGTTCAGTGGCACACCTGAACGGCATATTCATGGAACATACTGATCAGTCCAACCTGAACAGGTTCCTGAGGAATATCCCGGTGCTGGAGATATTCAGGAAGTCTGTGGACCTGATCAAAGGGTATTCATCAGATCCAATCATGATCATTGACGACACAATCATTGAAAGAAACGGCAGGCATATTGAGGGTGCAGGCTGGGTATTTGATCACACACAGGGGAAATCCGTATGGGGAATGCAGTATGTCACTTCTGTGGTATCAGGGAAAGAAGGCACATTTCCCCTCAATCTCGATCTCAAGGCAAAATCAGGTCTGTCCAAGATAGTGATGCAGATGGCCGTAATCAAGCGTTCCATTACGGCCGGCCTTCATTTCAGTACCGTGGTATTCGATTCCTGGTATTTTGCCTCCCGTCTCGTAAGGTTTCTGGAGAGGGAGAAGAAGGACTGGATCACGGAGGCAAAGAGCAACCGCACCATACTGGTGGATGGATCGAGGATGAGGCTGAAGGATTATGCAGCTTCCCTGAACCTAAGGAATATGACTGCATACAGCATCGATGAAAGCACATATTTCATGACCAGCATAACCACAAGGATGAAGAATGTGGGAAAGGTACAGGTCATAATATCCATTGGAAAGAACGCGGAAAAGTTCTTCGTCACCAACAGGATTGACTGGAAACCTAAAAGGGTCATTGACCAGTATCTCAGGAGATGGGACATCGAGGTTTTTCACAGAGAACTTAAGCAGGACGGGCTAAGGCATCTCTACCAGAGGACGCATGAAAGCTTGCTTGGTACGGCAAAGCTGAGTCCCTGGGTGAGCTGCTTCTCGAAATCTCTGCCATACGTTCCCTGGAATCCCACCTTAAAATCGGGAAAGGTACACCCGGTCTGAGATTCAGGTCAATGGCCATGAGGGTTCTGGTTGATCTGCTGAAGGCCATGGAGAAGGGCGGAAAGGAGTTCCTGGATGCGCTGCTGGAATCCATAAGGAACCCATACAGGTCGACGATGGGTGTAATTGGAGGTCAAATCGCAAAAGTATAGTACATTTAATTGACTGATTGAATTTCAATAATATTGAATTGCAATCCCCCTTCCATAATATGTGTCCTGGAAATTCTTCCCTATTCAATGAATGTGGAGGAATGTAAAAATCTCTCAGTTCGAAGTTTGACAACTAAAAGAAGTATAATTTAATGCTTATATATTTTTCACTCGTTTTCGTATATGATAGTGTACATGAATTGCTGTAATTTCGAAAAGACCCTGTACACTCCCTAATTCTCCTCCATGTTCATATATCTTCTCACTGTTATCCATTCCTCATTTATGTCCATCATTATGGATAGATCG
>JAJZAR010000102.1 GCA_021799315.1 Thermoplasmata archaeon
CTCCCGGAGAATTTCAAGAATCTCTTTTTTCATATTCTTTGTATTTGAAATTTTTTTCACGGGCTTACTGTGAATCATAGAATTTAGAGCAAATATTCCAGCCATGATTGTCATAGAAATCATGACCAGTATGATCATGAGCATGGAGGAAAACGTATCATAGGATGAATAAATTGCCTCTGTGTAAAGGAACATTATGAAAAATGGCAGGAAAATCAGAGATAGCAGGAATCCTTTCATTGACAATGTGCTGGCAACAATGTAAAGCAAGGAAAGAATTGCGACAAGTATCAACTCAGGCAATAATATTTCACTTCTATTGTATCTGTAAAGAAAGTATAGTATAAACCCAGAAATAATTGCCGAGGCGATGAGCGAAAAGAGGTTATACCTTTTCTCCATCCTTTAACCCCATCTTACCCAGTTCTCTTGCGAGTTTCCATTCTGCCGTTGAAACTGAAAATTTACTAACCCCTATGAAAAATTCATCTGGCCTTCTGTTTAAAAAATCGTGAAATTTGCTAAACTTCAAAATGACATCAGTCTCCTCTTTTGATAATTTTAAATTTTTGTATAATCCTGAATTAGCCCTCAGAATAACTTGCAAAATCGTTTCTTCCCGGGAAATCATCTCCATACTTATCTGCATCTCTTCTGTGCTTTTGGATGTTTCCTTCATTTTTTCAATTAATTTTTCATTGAAATATGGAGTTTTGAGTCCCATGGATATTTTCTTTATCTGTAGACTGCAGTAAATAATAAAGACATCCTTGAACGATAGGGTGCCCCCCATTGCTCTCAGTTTCATATCTTCTGGAAGGTCCTCAAATATCCTATCCGCCCATGCATGCTCAGAAGTGTATCTTGAAACTTCTGTCATCCACCTATCTATAATATCTCTTTCTTTCCTCTGCAATTCCTTTTTAAATTGATCGTCTGTACCGGGGTAGCTCGGGGTGACAATTTTTCTTGCACCTTGATTGCTCATGTAACTTCTTGTCAGATGCCTAGGATCAGCAGGCCTGGACTTTCTCTCCTGCTTCTGCAACTTCATGGACATATCATATTGACTTCTTAAGTTTGGAGTTGTAAGAGTTTCATAGGCTTCGTTAAGCTGACGTGTCATCAACTCTGCTATAGTTGTGTCTCCAGTAAATGTATCTGGATGCCACTGTTTTATAAGCGCTTTATAAGATTTTCTTATTTCGTCCTCTGAACTTGAAACTGATACATGAAGTAAGGAATAATAATTGAGCACTGTCATGGTATAAAGTACTTGGATAAAATTATTTTTGCTGTGGAGCATTCACATTCTTATCCATGACTGCCAACGCCTTATGCTCCTGACCATCCCTTTAATACATAAATAAAGCCTCATAAAAACCCGAATACCATGAATTGTGGAACTTACATTATAAAGTACAGGTATTCGTTGTTTAGGTTTCCAATGCTAGAGAAAAATATGTCTACCTGTGGAAGTTTCTCCATATCTCAAATAACATGGTTTTAGAGAAATGTTTTTAATGAAGAACATATTTACTGACGATGACCTCGATGGAAAATCCAATAGAAGTTCTAACCAATCCACTGAATCATTCTATGAAGGTTTCTGGAAGAAGAAACGCGTCTCGGAAAATTTCTGTTCCCATAGTGGATGAAAGATTGGATCAGCTTACGCAGAAAAATTCATCTCTCCTACGGTCCCTTGCGGATCTCCAGAACTACGTAAAAATTCAGGAGAGAAACTTCGAAGCTCAAAGTAAAACGAGAGGAAAGGAAATTCTGACCAGCCTTCTCCCATTTCTGGATTCATTGGATGCAGGAATTGCTGCTGGCAAGGATACAGAAGTTCTCACATCTCTCAGAGACAATCTTCTGAATATAGTGGCCAAATTTAACTTAAAGCCCATAGAAACGGAAAACAAAAAGGTGGATGTAAAGTTTCATGAAGTTGTTGGAATCGTCAATGGCGATGAAGATGATATCATAGCTCACGAGGTACAGAAAGGATATGTTTTGAACGATGAAGTAATACGAACTTCAAAGGTTATAGTGAAGAAAAAAGGTGATTAAAAATGAGTAAAATTATAGGAATTGATCTAGGAACTAGTAATTCAGCAGCGTCAGTGGTTATATCTGGAAAGCCAACCATGATACCAAGCGCAGAGGGTGTTTCCATGGGGGGAAAATCATTCCCGAGTTATGTGGCATTCACAAAGGATGGAGATCTACTTGTGGGTGAACCGGCAAGAAGACAAGCTCTTCTGAATCCAGAAGGAACTATATACGCGGCAAAGAGAAAGATGGGTACAGATTTTAAGTTCAAGGTGTATGGGAAAGAATACACTCCACAACAGATTTCGTCCTTCATTCTCCAGAAGATAAAGAGAGATGCAGAGGCTTATCTTGGCGAAACTGTAACAGATGCAGTTATAACTGTACCTGCGTATTTTGACGATAATCAGAGACAGGCTACAAAAGATGCTGGAACCATAGCTGGTTTGAACGTGAAAAGAATTATAAACGAACCAACGGCCGCTTCTCTGGCATACGGCCTGGACAAAGTTGGGCAATCCATGAAGATACTTGTGTTCGATCTAGGAGGAGGAACACTGGATGTGACCATAATGGATTTCGGAGATGGGGTCTTTGAAGTCGATTCCACTTCCGGTGACACAAAACTGGGCGGAACAGACATGGATGATGCCATAATAAAATTCCTCGTAGATGATTTCAAGTCAAAGGAAAAGGTTGACCTGAGCAAGGACCAGAAAGCATACATAAGATTAAAAGACGCTGCGGAAAAAGCAAAGATCGAGCTGTCAACAACAATGGAAACCGAGATAAATCTACCTTACATTACGATTTCCAACAATGAACCAAAAAATCTTGTTGTAAAACTAACAAGGTCAAAGCTTGAGGAACTTATTTCACCCATAGTTGCCAGAGCTAAGGCACCTCTGGAAAATGCACTGAAAGGAGCATCCCTCACCAAAGATAAGGTTGATAAAATCATACTTGTTGGTGGCCCAACGAGAATACCCTATGTTAAAAAATTCGTAGAAGATTTCTTTGGGAAGAAAGCTGAAGGAGGAGTGGACCCAATGGAATGTGTTTCCATAGGGGCTTCCATACAGGGTGCAGTTCTGGCTGGTGACATCAAGGATATCGTCCTGCTTGACGTAACACCGCTTACACTTGGAATAGAAACGCTTGGAGGAGTGGCAACACCAATCATACCAGCAAACACAACAATACCCACACAGAAATCGCAAATGTTTTCAACTGCTGCAGATAATCAAACCGAGGTACCTATCCACGTTATTCAAGGAGATAGAGCAATGGCCAAAGATAACGTATCCTTAGGTATGTTCACCCTTCAGGGAATACCTCCTGCACCAAGAGGTATCCCACAGATAGAAGTATCATTTGATATAGATGCAAATGGAATCATTACTGTAACCGCAAAGGATAAAGCCACAAACAAATCGCAAAGAATGTCTATAGAGGCGAAGAATAAGCTTACAAAGGAAGAAATAGAAAAAATGAAAAAAGATGCGGAACAATTTGCTGAGGCAGATAAGAAAAGCAAAGAGGAGATTGAAAAACTCAATGTGGCTGAAACACTCACCTATACAACAGAGAAATTGATCAAAGAGAACAAAGATAAGATCGATCAAAAGGATCAGGATGAAGCGACTGAACTTATTAAGGAACTGAGAAAAGCAGTTGAGGAAAAAGACATAGAAAAAGTCGACCAGGCTTCGGAAAAGCTATCAAAGAAAGCACAGGATATAGGAATGGCCATGTATTCAAAGGCACAGGAAGCAGAACAACAGGCAAAAGGTGGAGAAAACCAGCCACAGGAAGAAGCGCAATCAGAATCATCAGAAAATAAATCAGAAGAAAACCAAAACCAATAAGTGATTGACATTGGCTAAAGACTACTATGGAACCCTGGGTGTTCCCAAAACGGCCTCTCAGGAAGAGATAAAGAAGGCTTTCAGGACCATGGCAAAGAAATGGCATCCTGATGCCAATCCAGAGAATAGAGAGGCTGCTGAGGCAAAATTTAAAGACATCAGCGAAGCTTATGAAGTTTTGTCTGATGAGAATAAACGAAGAGTATATGATCAGACAGGGCAGGTGAATTTCGGGGGAGGCAGTAACCAGCAAGGCTTCAATTGGGACAACTTTTCGCACTTCGGTGATTTCAATGATATTTTCGATGACTTATTCAGGAATTTCGGCGGTGGAGGCTTCCGACAACAAACAGGAAATCAGAGAACCTCAAGGCAACTAGATCTTTCATTAAATTTGTCCATTTCAATGGCTGAATCCTATAAGGGAACAAGGAAAGAAATAAAATATAAAAGAACTGTTGATTGCACAAACTGTCACGGCAAAGGACTGGAAGGCAACGATGTGAGAACATGCCCAACATGTAATGGCACAGGACAGGAGAGGGTTGTGCAGCAAGCAGGCCCCTTCAGGATGATGAACGTTATAAGCTGCAGAACATGCCAGGGTAGGGGATATACTGGCTCCACAAAGTGTCATGTGTGCCATGGAACAGGTAAGCAGAGCGAGGTTCAGTCAAAGTCCATAGATATACCTGCAGGCATTGCTGATAATACCCAATTTGTCATAAGAGGATTTGGAGACACGGAGGGAGGAGAAAGCGGAGATCTCTACATTCTTGTTAACGTGAGAGATGAAAGAGGGTATAAAAGGCTAAACAACGATCTCGTTATAGAAAAAGAAATTTCTTTCCCGGAGGCCGCAATGGGTGCAGAGTTAGAGGCGGATATTTTTGGGGAAACTCTAACGCTGAAAGTGCCAGCTGGAACACAACCTGGAGAGGTTGTAAAGGTTAAAGGCATGGGTTTCCCGCACACAAGAGGGGTAGGTAAGGGAGACCTTCTTGTCAGAGTGAAAGTAGTCGTTCCAAAAAAACTGAGCCCCACCCAGAAAGAATTACTTGAGAAATTTTCACAGGAAACGCCGACAAAGCATTCATGGTTTGGGAAAAAATAGGCTACAAGTTTAATGAACTCCGCCCAAGAGTAAAACTAAACGTTTCAAGAAAAATCCTGGCATGGGAGTCTTATGTCAGAAATAACATTGAGTTTATCATTCCATAGGTTTGAAATAATTTATACTCCCTGGTATACGTAGATCTGTCCACTTGATGATTCAGTATTGCCAAACTCCATAGATTGAATAAAATCATATTTAGGAAAGGAGTTTGTTATAAATTTCCCCGGCAAAGGAAATCAAAATCTTATTATACGGAAAGTGAATTTAACTTCAATGA
>JAJZAR010000103.1 GCA_021799315.1 Thermoplasmata archaeon
CCTTGCCATTGGAGCTTATAAAATGGCAAAGGAACAGGCTCTCATAAGAAACATCTCTGCAGTGGAGACTTTAGGATCCACTCAGGTGATAGGTACAGATAAGACGGGAACACTCACAAAGGGGGAGATGACAGTTACGGAGATCAGAACATCAGATCGTATACTATCTGTGAGTGGTACAGGATACGAACCTTTGGGAGAGATTAAGGATATTACTACAGAAACTGCTGTGAGAATAAATGATAAAATGGCCATGGGGATGATCCTGTGCAATGATGCAACACTCAAGAGCGATGCTGGACAACGATGGACTGTAAATGGTGACAGCACAGAAGGGGCACTCATTGTGCTTGCAGAGAAGGCTGGATATTCTCAGAATGAGGTCAGGGAGAAAACACCCCGTGTATGGGAGATACCTTTCAGTTCGGAAACGAGACGGATGATCACTGTGAACAGGACAGAATCCGGTGAGAGAATTGCCTTTATGAAGGGAGCGCCAGAAGCTGTGATCGAAAAATGCACTGATATGGATACAATTTCAGGTAATCAGACAATTGGAGAAAATGAAAGAAATAAATTGCTCGAGGCTGCAGAATTCATGGCATCGAGAGCCCTGAGAGTTATGGCTATAGCAACAAAGCATGTGGATGAATTAGAGGAAAACACCAGTGATATGGAAAATAATTATGTTTTCCTTGGTCTTGTGGGTATGATAGACCCACCAAGACCTGAAGCTATGGATGCCATAAAAAAAGCTAAGAAAGTTGGTATTCACCTCGTTATGATAACTGGAGACCATAAGACCACAGCCATGGCCATTGGAAGTCAGATGGGCATCTATAGGGAAGGTGATCTATCTCTCACCGGAAAACAGTTGCAGGAAATGGATGATCAGGAATATGAAAGAATTGTAGAAAATGTTACTGTTTACGCCAGAGTCACCCCCTTTGATAAGCTGAGAATAGTATCAGCATGGCAGAAAAGAGACAGACTTGTTGCAATGACGGGCGATGGAGTGAATGATGCACCTGCGCTGAAGAAGGCAGATATAGGTATTTCCATGGGTATAACAGGCACGGAGGTTGCGAAGGAAGCATCCGATATGATTCTTCTTGACGACAATTTTGCCACCATAATAAAAGCCATAGCTCTTGGCAGAAATGTTCAGGATAATGTAAAAAAGTACCTTGCATTTCTGCTCTCAACCAATCTTGTGGAGATTGTTGTCTTGAGTCTTGGTGTGCTTCTCTCATTCCTTTTCGCTGGCAATACGCTTTCTGAGCTATTTGTTCCCCTTCTGGCTGTTCAGATACTGTTTATTAATCTTGTAGGTGACGGATTTCCTGCATTAGAAATTGGTGTTTCACCTCCTGAACCTGATCTCATGGACAGACCGGTGCAGGAACGTGGCATGTCCAGGACCTTTGGTCCAGAAGTTAAGAGGTTCATCTATCTTTCGCTGGTTGTAGAAGCACCCATGCTATTCCTGATATATCTTACAGGCCTCTCCGGAGGAATAGACGAGGCAAGAACACGCCTTTTTCTTGCAATTATCTCAGCGGAACTTGCCATATCACTAACCTTTGGATCAATGAGATATTCAATTTTCAAGATAAGACCTCACAAAGGACTGACAATATCCGTTATTGCAGAAATCTTTCTCGTTCCAATACTTATCCTGATACCATATACAAGAGACGCCTTACAGATCCTATATCCAACAATTATTGATATTGTGTGGGCTATAATAGCGGGTGCGGTCTCCCTCGCATATGTGGAAATATTCAAACATTATGTTAGAAAAAAAGCGGCGTATAGGTGATATCTTGAGGAACTTTGATGAAGTGCTACCAGTATGCCGGATTCACATTGAGTCAAGAACCTCTTTCAAAACCGCAGCCTGATTATGCTCTCCATCCTTTGCACCGTATAGAAGGACTACTGTGCCTTTCTCTCTTTCCAGGCTCTTTATATCATTGAGTTTTTGTTTTACTTCAGGCATCTTCAATTCCATTAGATATCGTGTCTTGAACTCCTCCCACTTCTCAGGTTCATGGGAGAACCACTTTCTCAACTCAGTGGAGGGGGCTACCTCCTTCATCCATATGTCGGCAGAAAGTCTCTCTTTACTTATGCCTCTTGGCCAGAGTCTGTCCACAAGTATTCCGTATCCGCCCATTTCCCCATTGTACAATCTCTGGATCGTTATCATAACCTTATTAAGCGGTATTCACTATAAATAAGTTATCGGAGTTTAAGATGATAGAATATGAAATCCCGGAAGGTGCAAGAATTCTCTTTGTAGGCATAAATCCTCACTTTGGTTCTGATAGGAGAGGCGTACCCTTTTCCAATAACAAGATGTTCTGGTACATTCTGAATATGGCGGGTGCCATAGAAGAGGACAGAAATTTCCTCAGAAATGATGAAAATCTGAAAAAATTTTATCATGAGAAATTTGGAAAAGAATACAGATTTGGACTTGTAAACCTCGTAGATCGGCCGACCAAAGACGTGTCTGAATTGAGAGACGGTGAAGAAAGGGACGGGAATGCCAGACTCGATCATATTGTGAAAACATACAGACCCAGAGTAGTATGTTTTGTAGGAAAAATAACCTATGAAAGGTTTTCAGGGAACAAAAATTTTGACTTTGGATGGAATGGTGAACTTTATGGTTCAAGAATCTATGTGATGCACTTCCCTCTGAGAGGAAGGGCTTCTGTTCGTGTGGAGGAGATAAAGACCATATTAAAGGAATAATGAGATTTACCACTACGTACACAGCAATAGACAATTACACATGGAGATTTACTTTAGACTACCTTTTAAGAATGTTTTCAACCGCAGATCCCATTTGCCTTCTCCTGTAACGGGTTGTTCCATTAACAATGTGGATCGCTCCAGTAGAAATTTCATATCCTTAGAATTTTCCGGGAAGAGGTCTCCAATTACAAAATAACCTCCTTCCTTCAGAGAATCAAATACATTTTCATAGGCTTTGAACCTGTCATTTCCCATATTGTGAAATACCAGATTTGAAATAACGAGATCAAATTCAATTTCACTATCAAAGGATTCAGTGAGATCATGTTTTTTGAATTTTGTCCTGTTTTCGAGCCCAAGCGACTTCATATTTTGAATTGCTTTTTCCAGAGATGAACCCTTCAAGCTTTCATCATTGAAGTTGTCATATCCTGTGACAAAAGACTGTGGATAATAGGTGGCAGCCAGATAACTCATGAACCCCAGACCGCAACCGGCATCAAGGATTTGCAACGCAGATGATATAGGGTATAGTTTTGAAAAGATAGAATGAACCTTCTTCTCCACCATAGATCTGATATGATCAGATTCCTCCTGAGTGGAATGATGGTATGTCCCAAAATTTACATTGTTCATGGGATTCCATAGATGATATTTATTTAACGCTTGTGTTTGGAGGGATAACTCCGCAGAAATAGGTAGAATAATAATGAGAAAATATGATTATTGCTGCACACATGGAACTGCAAAAGTATTCATACCAAGTTGGGCAATTCTATTTTAGTTGCCTGAACAAAATTTCCGAGAGAATCAATAGAATCCAGAAGCGCCCTGCGTGTTCGTGATGTTGAAAAATACTTTCCTTCATCGTGAATTGCGTTGACCTTTAAAATTCCCGTTTTCCTGTCAAATTTGGGATCAATCCTTCCAACGATTCTGTCACCATGTAAAAATGGCATTGCGTAGAAACCATATTTCCTTTTACTTTTGTTAATATACATTTCAAGTCTCCCATCAAAATCGAAAATTTCCATGGTCCTCTTTCTATCTATAATGAGATTGTCGAACGGAGAGAGCAATACAGACCTTGGCTTCCATACATTCTCAATTTTTTCTATAGCGTCGATATCCTTTTTCAGTACATACCATGATTTTTTTCTTACTCCTTTCATTCCGGTAATTTCAACTGGAATTACCTTCTGTTCATTTATGAGCTCTTCCACAACCTTTCCAGGGTGTGCTATGCGAAATGGTGTATAATATCTCAATATCTGGTCACTGGAAGCTATGCCTAAAGAATAAAGAGACTTGATGAAAACTTCTTTCTCTGCCGCATTTCTATCCCTTTGGCCAGAGGATGTAGTGTTTTCAAGCATAACACTAGGTAACGACCATAACTTCTGCCCAGAGACAGACCTGTTACATATGACTATATCTCCAGTCCAGTGCATTAAATCAAGAAGAAGATTAATTTTTCTTTCATGGCCCCATCCGCTCAGCGCTGATCCCACATCAAATTCTGGGAACTGGCTTGAATACATTGGCCCGTTGATTTCAAGGAAATTCTTTACCTTATCAAAATGAACAGATATGTCCGGGTGTTTCATAAAAAGTCGTTCTCTCCTTTCAAGCATACCTATACTGAGAAGATGTATGTCTTCTGCCAGAGATATGGCAGCCATGTGTGCATAGGATTCGGTTAGTAAGTGCCTGGTGTAAATGAGATCGGCTAGAGCTTCCTGCCTGTAATGTCCAATTCTACTCCACAAAGTCAGGAAATGACTCTTCTCTACAGCTCTCACTGGGTCTAACTGGAGATATCGAATATTGTCCAGCACTTTCAGTATTCTTGATGAATCATCGGCTTTTTTCTTCCCAGAGTTTCCGGAGAGATGTTGTCTCATTATGATGAATCTTGCAAGATCGCGTTTTGTAATTTGAAGCCTGTCTGATTCCATGGAGATAACTTGCATAGAACACAAAGATAAAAACATGCCATTGAGCATAAATGGAAACTGAGATCTTTTGCACCATGCAATCAACGTTTAGAATGAAATAATAAACAGCCAATTATAGACTCTTCATTGCGCATCAGTGCAGGAAAAAAACTGTGTATACAGGATGGCATGAATTTTGAAGGGAATTTACAATGCAGTTGAAATTTCTTTAGCCATCCTGACTCTATCCCTCAAGAACTCTCCTGTTTCCTTATCTTCGCAGAATACAGCGGTTCCTCTTATGCCTCTGGTCAGCAATATCCTGTATCTGTTAATAAGAAGTTTTATGGCCAGATCATAAGCATCTTTATCGCCTCCTTTTCCTTTTAAAAACAGTTTTTTAAGACTGTTAGATCCTCCAATAGAATCCTCACAACTATTGCCCAGTTCGAACCTGTTTCCTCTCCAAACAAGGTCTCGTCCCCATATAACACCAACATAATCTGCCTCAAAGCCCTGGCTCCCATACA
>JAJZAR010000104.1 GCA_021799315.1 Thermoplasmata archaeon
TCATTAGAGAGGAACGGATTCAGAAAGTGACAAAAGGAAATTTTTCATAGAAGTATTCAAGCAGAATTCCCTTAACATACATTAATCGGAATTCAGTTAAAACTCAATTCACCAATAAACTCAACAATATGTGGGTTCAAACAAAAATGAAATTTGGTTAGACTATTTATTCAGTTCATTTCTCTGAGAACTTCTCTAGCCTTGCCTACAAATTCCTTCACATCCTCTTCGGACAGTATGAGAGCAGGCCTGAGTCTTATGGTCAGTTCGCCGGCTTTCAGGACAAGGACTCCCTTAGCAAGTATTCTGTCAAAGAATTCGTCTCTCTGTTTCTCGCTGCTTAGATCAAAGGCATCCATCAGACCCTTTCCTCTGGGATTGGAAACCAGCTTGGGGAACTCCTCACTGAGTCCTATAAGCTCATCGACCAGTATCTTTCCAATCTTTTCTGCATTCTTTATGAGAGACTCTTCCTGGATTATCTCTATGATTCTCTTTGATCTGACCATATCAACAAGGTTGCCTCCCCATGTGGAATTAATTCTGCTGGAAACATGGAAAACATTATCCTTTACTTCATCGACCTTTGGACCAGCCATTATTCCGCAAACCTGAGATTTCTTTCCGAACACGAGAATATCCGGTTTAACGTCATAGTGCTGATGTGCCCACCACTTTCCTGTCATACCCATTCCTGACTGAACCTCGTCCACAATGAACAGGGAATCGTTTTCGCTGACAAGTTTAGCCACATTCTTAAAATACTCCTTTCTGAAATGGTTGTCTCCGCCTTCGCCCTGTATGGGTTCCATTATGAAAGCTGCAATGTCATTCTTATATTTCTCAAAGTAAGTTTCCATTTCTGTCAGGCTCTTCTTTTCAACTTCCTCCACTTCCTGAAGCACCTTTTCATTCAAGGGGAATCTGAGTTTGGGGTTTGTCACTCTTGGCCAGTCGAATTTTGGGAAATACTGGGTCTTTTTTGGATCATGTGTGTTCGTGAGGCTCATAGTGTATCCACTTCTACCGTGGAAAGCCTCCTTAAGGTGCATTATTTTTGAACCAAGTTCTTTCTTTTCACCATTCATCATGTTTTTCCTGACTTTCCAGTCAAAAGCTGTTTTCAGTCCATTTTCAACTGCAAGAGCTCCTCCTGAAACAAAGAAGAAGTACTTCATATAATCAGGTGTGGCATTAATGGAAAGCGTTTCCACAAACTCAGCCATCTGCTTGGTGTATATGTCAGAGTTTGTGACCTTGTTTTTCGCGGCTATCATAAGGTCCTTCTGAAATTCTGGCTCTGATAAGCTAGGATGATTCATTCCCACAGCATTTGATGCGAAAAAACCAAAGAAGTCCAGTAAATATCGGTTCTTATTGGAATCATAAAGTTTTGTCCCTTTGCTCTTTTCAAGATCCAGAACCATATCAAAGCCATCTGCCAGCATTCTTGAGCCTATTATCTCATGTACATTTTCAGGTTTTATACCATTCTGTTGCATATTACCCCATGGTGTGCTTCCATATATTCTATTCTGATGTTTTTATGCCCTGATTAGGCAGTAAAATACGACTTCAGTAAACAAATTACGAATTTCGTAATAATTTTATAGGGGTTCTTTATAATTGTGATTTGAGTCTTTGAGAAATCTGGGCTTTAAAATATTCCTTATTTGTTTAAAAGAGTCTGGCGCGGTAAAATTTTAAGAGCGTATCCTCTTTTTAGCTAATAAATTGTTTTGAGAATCCAATAGAGCTAAGTGGATTCTGGGAATAGTCACTGAGAGAATATTATTAGCTAAGAATCTCTTGAGTTGAAATTGCATCTAAATGGAATACACTTGAGTTCGAAAAACTGTTTTCTGTTTTCTAGTACATTTAGGCTATAGAATTGTGTTTAGGGGCACCTTTTCTCTTTAAAATCCGTTCTCACAGAATTCATGATAAAATAATTCTGCCAAATCAAGTCTCTACCAGTAGAGATTGTTATGTTTTTATTCCTTTTTCTTCAAGGAACATTCTCGCATCCATTGCGCACATACTTCCCCATCCTGCAGCAATTATGGCTTGCTTGTATCTTCTATCCTGCACGTCGCCTGCAGCAAATATTCCTTCCTTGCTCGTTCTTGTAAAATTGTTTGTCAGGATATAACCATCCTGATCAAGTTCTATCTGATCTCTGAACATATCCGTATTGGGGGTGTGTCCTATGGCAATAAAAACTCCTTCAGCAGATAATTCACTCTCCTCTCCTGTTTTTACGTTCTTTATTTTCACTTTCTCGACTTTATTTTTCCCAAGGATATCCAACACCTGACTATCCCATAAGACCTTTATTTTCTTATTTGAAAGCACTCTTTCTTGCATGATCTTGCTTGCTCTGAATTTGTCCTTTCTGTGTATTAAGGTTACATGTTCAGTAAGAGTGGATAGATAATTTGCATCCTCCATGGCACTGTCCCCTCCTCCAACCACAATCACTTCTTTGTTCTTGAAAAAGAAGCCGTCACATACAGCACAACCTGATACACCCTTTCCTATAAGCCGCTTTTCGTTTTCAATGCCAAGCCATCTAACAGAGGCTCCTGTTGCTATGATCACTGAATATGCCTCGTGCACATTATCTTGTACAAATACCTTGAATGGATAGGATGTGAAGTCTACCTTTGACACGAGGTCATCAACAGTTCGGCATTTCAGGTTCTTTATCTGTTCTTCAAACTGTGACATAAGGTCTGGTCCCTTTATTGATTTGAATCCTGGATAATTTTCTATTTCAGAAGTGAGCATCAGCTGCCCTCCTATTTCAAAACCGCGTATGAGAAGGGGATTCAGAAAGTCTCTTGAAGCATAAATTGCAGATGTGTACCCCGCCGGTCCGGAACCTATAATTATTACGTTCTCTACCATTTCTTAATATGATTGCGGTGCAATTAAGTCTTTACATTATTTGTTATCATATGGTTCATTGTTAGGTTGTTAGTGAGGTCATCCAATTGAGGGTAAACCCTTAATATAATCAGATCATAAAACGTAAGCTAGAAGGAAACCATCATATCCCTTTTCTCCAACGGTCTGTATGCAAGTTGACATAAGTTTTGAATTTCCCTTTATGTACTTTACCATCTCCACGTTTCCTGATGAGTCATGTTCAGCAGAAGGTTTCAGGATTGCTCCACCCTGTACAACATTGTCAACATAGATCAGTGAACCCTTATGGCACATCTGCAATGCAAGTTCCACATAATTCTTATTATTCATTTTGTCTGCATCTATGAAGACGAAGTCAAATCGATATGTTTTCGCCTTCAGCATATCCTTGAGGCTGTCAATGGCGGGTCCGTGTCTGATCTCAACTTGTTCATGTAAACCGCGTTCTCTGAGGTTTCTTTCTGCAACAGTTTTATGTTTTTCATTAACTTCCAAACTGATGATCTTTCCTTTCTTGTCCATGCCTCTGGCAATGCACGATGAGCTGAAGCCTCCGAGTGTTCCTATTTCAAGGCAACTCGATGCGTTTATTGATTTAACGAGGATGGTTAATAATGCTCCTTGAAGTGGAGTCACATTAATTCCCGGCAGACCATTATCCCTTGTCTGGTTTATGAGCCTTCTATCTTCATTCAAGGTTGAAATAAGATTTGTTTCGAGCAGTTCATCGACCTGCGTCCATAATTTTTCATCCATGTTGAATACATGATGATTATCCATTAAAAAGTTGTGTAGAGTAATCTAAGGAATTAGGGTACCGTAATCAGATTCTAGCACTTTAAAAAGGGGGGAATATCGGAATTCAACTAACAGGTGAGAAATCAAACTGAAACATAGGTGATTTCTGCTGAGGATATGCTTTCACATTAACACTCAAGCAAATAGCAAACCATAGGTCGGGTGTTGCTTTTTGCCTGCATTTCCACAATACCCGTTCATTAAACAACCAATTTGGAGGACATCATTGAAAGCTTTCCACAAAAAATAGCATCATATAAAGGTTAAAAACATTGTAAACCCAAAAAGGTATGGACTGGAGGGGATTTGAACCCCTGGCCTCTTCCATGCCAAGGAAGCGATCTACCTCTGATCTACCAGCCCTCAATCAGGTATTAACTTCTGTCTATAAAAGTTTACAGAATTATGATAGATAATTCGCCTATTTTTTGACCGAGTTCACCTTACGCATGTGTCTTTTGGAATTGGATGTTATGGATCATTTAAATCGCGAAACCTTCAATCAAAGGAATCATATGGTATACTCTAGATCATTCTATTCCTTAATCTGCTAATTTTAGAACAGATATGAGGCAGTTTTCACTTTTTTGCTGAGGATCCGCGCTGCGTATGACTTAAGAGTTACCAAAAATGCATATGGATATGATATTTTACCAGTTACCTCCTGGTTTTATCATTGTTACATATTTTGTAATTGGTAAATCACAATGTTTAATATATGCTTAACATTCGTTATATTATATGCCGTTGTTTCCAGCCTTGAAGGGAAGGGGAAATAAACAGTCTCTAGCAAAAGCAGAGATAAATGAGATGCGAAAAGCAGATGCTCCATCCGTTGGCAGATATGAAATCCTTGACGAATATAACATAATTCCACAGACAGTATCCGTTGAAATATCATGGAATCCCAACACTATGGAAGCTATGTATGTGGTAAATGAACCTGTCATGTCCTCTGAGGAACTTGAACTTCTGAAGAGAATAACTAAAAATATGGAACAGATAGTTAAGAATACAAAAAATTTCCCTGATGATCTGAGCACTGTGACCATAGATAAGGTTATAGACGCGTACCTTAAGGGGAGAAAATATAAACTTAACCGCAGAACAACAGATAAGATCAGGTATTACGTGAAGAGAAATTATGAAGGCTTTGGCCCTCTGGAACCTGTGGTCAGAGATCCGCTTGTGGAAGATGTTTCCTGCAACGGTGTTGGCGTCCCTGTATTCGTAGAACACAAAATTCATGGTTCTTTAAAGACAAATATTGTGTTTGATTCTGAAAAAGAACTGGATTCATACGTTGTCAGGCTGGCGCAGATGTGTGGTAAGGAAGTGTCAATGAATGAGCCCATAATAGATGGTACTTTTCCGCAGGGGCACAGAATTCAAATCACCTATGGTAACGAAATAGCCACAAAGGGTTCGGCTTTCACATTTCGACTCTTCAGAGAAACACC
>JAJZAR010000105.1 GCA_021799315.1 Thermoplasmata archaeon
AAAAATATGAGATTGTGGCAGGGCTGTTCCATGGCTATGATTACATGAAGTTCTTTGAGGCTGATGCAAAGGGAAAACTCAGAATAATTTTAGAGGCATCCGACTTCATACTTTCAGTTGAAAAGGGGAAAGAAAGGTTCCTGGAGAATATATCCTTACTTGTGAGGGCATATGCATTATGCAACCCGAGCAAGGAGTCCCGGGAACTCAGGGATGAAATCGGCTTCTTCCAGGCAGTCAGGGCAACAATATTGAAGAATAGCGAAGGTTTCGAACATGATTACAATAACGCTGACTCTGCAATTAAGCAGATACTGTCAAAGGCAATAGTATCTGACAGGGTAATAGATATATTTGAAGCTGCAGGCCTTGAAAAACCCGATATATCTATACTATCCGATAAGTTTCTTTCAGAGGTAGAAGACATGCCACAGAAGAACCTGGCGTTTGAAGCTCTAAAAAAGCTGCTGGCAGACCAGATTAAATTAAGGGCTAAAAAGAGTATCATCCAGGGAAGGTCATTTGCAGACTTACTGGATAAAACAGTAAAGAAATACATAAACAGGAGCATAGAAGCTGCACAGGCTATTGAAGAGCTTATTGAACTGGCAAAGAAAATACGTGAAGATCAGAAGAGAGGGGAACAGCTGAATCTAACAGATGATGAAGTTGCATTCTATGATGCACTTGCAGATTATAAGACAGCTAAAGATGTTTTAGGAGATGATACACTTAAGAAAATTTCCAGAGAATTAGTTCTGGCATTGAAGAGGAATGTAAAAATAGACTGGACTATCAGGGAAAGTGTGCAGGCCCAGATGAGATTAGTTGTTAAAAAGATTTTAAGGAAATACCATTATCCTCCGGATGGGCAAAAAACGGCTACTGACACAGTGCTTGAGCAGGCTAAACTGTTTGCACAGGAATGGGCAGTTTCTTAAGGAATGGATTAAATATGGTGTTTATTTACACAACAAACCTATTTTTGCCTAGATACACTAAGAAGCTAAAGCGACGTAGGCTCTACTTTAGGTAAGGACTGAATGTTACATTAAATTGTGAAATAGCCCCATTTTTAAAGGTCGCAGTTGTAAAAGAAAGTCCCTTTCTTTCATATACTGTCATTTTTATTTCTATTTCTATATCTTTAGGTGTAAGAATATCAAAATTTCCTACATTCAAATCAAGTTGCGGATAAGATGGCATTTTAATAGGTTGGAACAACTTAAATACTAGCCTTGGATTATTTCTATCATCAGTAGATATTTCAAAATCTTTGTTGTTAGATCTTATGCTAAATTCAGTGTCATTATGTTTAGGTTCGAAAACTAATATACCTACAATATCTAATCCAGGTGCCGTCCCTTTATTTTTCAGCACTATCTTTACCTCGCATGAGTGCCCCCCATTAGTAGAAACTCGCCTACTGACGAGTCCCAAAACTGGATACACAATAGGGTAGTTTCTTTCCCCTACTATCAAAAACAATTCGCCAATTTCTATCGCTTTGGTACTATCTGCTTTTCTAATCCATCCCTGGTTATCAATCTTAGAATAGAAGACTGCGTAGGGGTGGGTCCTGCTGACTTCTACTAGAATTACAAATCCATTGGTGACGTCAATTTCAATTACATCACATGTAAAACCGTTTGCACTAGAAGGTATAGATCCTATACTATCAAGGGTCTTATTCCTAATCCTGTCTTGCCTAAGAGAATCATCTTTTATTGGTACAATTCTTTCTATTTTTCTGTTATGAGCATCAAAGCCAAGCAAAAGAAGTCCACCACTGTTGTCAAGTTTGTTCAAGAAGCCTACCAACGGCTTAATAACCAACTCGCGGATATCTTTTTGGCTATTTAATCTTTTGCATTCAATTATTGACGTTTCCTGTTCTATTCCAATTACCTTATTTAAATCTCTCTCTGTGATGCCTGTTTCTTTATCAAATATACTTTTAATTATTTTCATAATTTGAAGTAATTTAAACTGCTGTATTAATTTTTACATGATAACTATGCCGGATATTGCGTGTCTGGTCTCGAATGTGTGTCCACAGGAAACTGCTGTACTTTTAGATATTTTTCCGTATGTGCTAATTGGTATTTGAGACATTATATTGGAAATCCGGTATTTCTATATTCCCGAAACAGAGTCAAAATTATTCAATACAGTTAATAGCCGCCATAGGCCTAACGCATAAAATTTTATATATAATGCACATCTTTTTTAGATATTATGGTTGATGGATGTAAACCAGACTGGGAGAAATTTAAAGGGAATGTAATTGAGTTTAATAAAAAGAGTGGGGACAGATCATATTTTGTGTATTTGTATATAGTACAGAAAGTAAAAGACAGTGAGAATCCAGGAGAAGATTTAGTTAATTTCATGAATAATTGGAGTATGAGACGGAAAACGGAGTCAACTAAAACATTAATTAATGACTGGTACAGCGATAACAGGTACATGGATGCCAAATTCATTGATGAGTACAACTGGATGGAATTTACAAAGAATCCGCCGAAACCTCCAGACCAGAAAAGGAAGGTATCATAAGTTTCTTTATTTCTCTTTTAAGTTCGGGCCAAATATTTTTGGTTATACGCCTTAAAAAATTGCACTGGCAAATTCCTTGATATTTCCCTCCAAAGAAATCTTTCTCAAATAGATTGTAATCAAATGAAATCTTGCATCTGTCGTAAACTCCAAACTATTCCTTCATAATGAACATTTGCGCCTTATTGTTTGCTGGCATTACTTTCATCATCTCCAGACATACTAACCGATTTACTTTCTGCCTGGTAAATATAGTAGCTGAATTGGAAATAACAATTCCCTGCTCTTTTTCTATTATTTCCCGTAGTTTTATTTTTTCTTTATCAATCCACATTATTCTCAGCGGGATAAGACGGATTTTGTAGATCTTTGAATTCCAGAATGTCCTGATACCAGTTACAATAAACTTCATCATCATATATTTTTCTCCTAGGCAAATTATCTTTTATCCATTCTATTAACCTCTTTTAATCCAAGTCTTCTAGTACATTCGGAAAACCTCCCAATGTTTACCGTTAGGTGGCATTATTCCTCTCCATTCTTGTGCTGCTGGGCCATTTTTGCGTGGACTTATCGCTTCTTTCTTGTTACCTTTGAAATCTGCTGGTGTGCTTCATTCCATTTCTTCTCACGTTTAACGTATAGCCTATCAACTGCAGCCTGGCTTCTCACATATGTAGAACCTGGTACATCAGGATCTATTCCGGATATTTCGGATCCGATTACAAACCTCTTGGAAAGCATCTCCCTGGTAAAGTAGCCTTCAGGATGTTTCTTCTTAAGCTTCTTCTGGTTGATAACTACCAGATTGTCCTTGTAGTCAGTATTCTGGCAAACATCCTCTTCTGAATACCATATTCCTGGTTCAGAAAGCATCGGGCAAAGGCTATTGTTGCAACCTTTTCCATATAATGGGCAACTGGCATTTTCAGGGCCCTGTTTTGCCTTTGCCAGGCTTATGGCATGCTTTTTGACTAGCGCTATATCTTTTTTATCCAATTCAGTTATTTTCTCTATTGCCGGCTTCATGGCAATGAATTTCTTATTTTGGGTTCCCACTAAAATTTCATAGGCGGCATATCCGATCATCTTCCCCTGCATAGTTTCCTCACCAAGGAGGTAAAGAATAAGAATCTTGTTTAACAAGTCCCTTCTGAAAATATCGATATGCGTGTCGTGCCATGAATTAAAATATCTTCCATCTGGGATTCCTTTCTTTTTGTTCTCTAATTTCCCCTTGTTATCTCCCTTTGCCTGGATTTCTGCCTTCGTTTTCTTTTTAACTTCCATAGATACCTAATTCATACCACCTTATACTCTATCGGATTTTTCAAAACAGTAACAAGCTATTACTTTTACTTCATCAAAAAGTAATAACGGATAAAAAAACAAGGTTTATATATTGTATGGATATAGGTTTGTAATGAATATCAATAAAGCAAAAATAGAAGCAAGGAAGCGAATGTCCCTAAATAGTGCAAAGATGCTTCTTGTGCTCGCTGACGGGCCAATAAAGAGTTCTGAGTTCAGGCAGAAATGCAAAGAAGAACTGGGCCTCAATCAGTGGAAACAGATAAATGACTACCTGGAGCCACTTTTAGAAAAAGGATGGGTGATCAAGGGGAATAAGAAAGAGGACAACGGGCAGTATCTCCTCGCTTTCCATAGCGATCCAAGGGTAATGCATCGGTTCATCCTGGCACTGGCATGGGATCAGAACCTTGCCGGGGATATTGCCAGTGAACTTGAAAAAATAAATGCCCACAGAATGGAAACGGCTCCTGACTATAGAGTTCTTCAGGATGCTTCAACCCTGTATGAGTCCGGGCTAATAGATAAAATGAGCAAAGAAACCATCAGGGCGTTCATTGCCTACTCTTCCCTGTTTTTCTCTTACACTTATGAGGGAAATCAGCACTTCTATGCATATATTGAGGAAACGAGAAAACATGACGAGGAAAAGCGATCTCTGTGGGCCAAGGTGTTTGGTGCCTATCCAAGCCATTCATACCATGAGTTTGTGGACGATGAAATGGTCTCCACTATACTACCCAAGTTGAACGGAAAAACTGAAAAGCGGATTGGGATCACCTCTCCAATTGCCGATCCTGTCGATGAAGCGGCCTATCGCAAGATTTTTGCTTTTCTGGTTCCACTCCTCAGCGAACGCTGGAATATGGGCGACAAACGTCTTTTCCCATTTACAAAAGACTTTTACAGAAAAAGCTTCCCCGAACTGGTAATAAAGTGGCAACAAAACAGAGATGAACCGGAAAAGAAGGTTCTAAAGACCTACCTGTTTCAGGAAAATCAATAACCAAATACACTATGGGAGACTATATTTCAAAGCGTTAAAAGGTAAAGCGCCACTATGCTATAAGGTGATTTATAAGGATAACAGAGAAGTCATAACAAGATGGGCGGGAAATCCGAGAGAAACTGAAACCTCCATCGCGAATAGGGCAAATACGAATTATAATTTAGATTGTACAACTTTCATATTATCCAATTCATTAGAATCCCATATGGAACTCATATGAACCCAAAATATAGAGCCTACAATATCCCCATCGATGGTCTTCAAACACCAAAAAGATTAAGCGATGAAACCGTATTATAAAGTATG
>JAJZAR010000106.1 GCA_021799315.1 Thermoplasmata archaeon
ATCTTTCTTATGAATGTCGTAGTGAATAAATAAACACTACAAAGTATTTACATGTTTCTATAAATGCAACATAAACAGGGTTAATAAGATGTAGTGAATAAAATCAATTAAAAATATAGGTAATTAAGTTGCGAAAAGATTCAAATCTTATGTCTGTAGTCTTGCGCATGTTTTTCAACGTGTTAATTTTGATTTGGATTTCTCTGCACTTATTGTATTTCGCTTGCCCTGCAGCCGGGGCCTAGCTGGATTTCCTGTCACAACTGTTCCTGGCTGCACATCTTTGGTAACAATGGTGCCGGCGCCAATCATGCTGTGCTTTCCAATATTTACTCCCGGTAGGATAACGGAACCCGCTCCAATTGAAACATGATCCTCTACATTCGTACGAAGAAGTTGCCATTCCTCTCCTATCTTGGGATATTTATCATTAGTAAATGTTACATTTGGACCAATGAAAACATAATCGCCTATTGTCACACCGGTTGGAATGAATGTAAAGGGGCGAATCTTAACGAAATTACCTATAACAACATCTTCTTCAATGTAAACGAAAGAATCAATCTTACTGTTGGACCCTATTTTACATTTATAAAGGTCAACAAAATCATGTATTACGGTACTTTCGCCGATGTCACACTCGAATATTGATCTAAACCTTCTTTGATCGTTCAATTTCCTCAACTCGCTTAATTGCCTCGATTTCTTTGATTATTAAAGCACCAAGATGTGCCGAATTTATTTTTATTTTCTTCTCAGCAATACACTCAACGAAGTTCTTTATTTCTGCAAGAATTGTATTATTTGGTTCCATAACTATTTCCTGTTGCTTTCCAGATCTGTATAGCCAGCCATTCTGAGCTACAGGGTTAAATACAATTGTACCAGTTTTGCCTTGAATTTCAATCTCCCTAGTTGTTTTATGGCTTGATAGACTGATTCTTACATTAATGTAAACATTGTTTCCGTAGTACAGTAAGACATCAGAACTCTTGTTGACAGTTTCCCCGATACCACCTCTTTTAGTTGAAACACTAACAATTTCTCTTGGCCAGCTTCCAAGAATAAAGTTAATCATATCAAGGATATGTGGCATCAGGTCCCAAATGACATCTTCATTGGATGAACTGGGACTCGGTGAGATATGATCCCAAATGAATGATAGATGGACTACATTTCCGATCGTATCGTCATCTAACAATTTCTTGATCTCCACCATTGCATTAGAGAACCTGAAAATATTCCCGACCTGAAAGACTAGACCCTTTGCTAGTGCGATTTCTAGAAGTCTGAAGGCATCATCCGAATTTGTTGTTATCGGCTTTTCAACAAGGACGTTCACATTTTTTTCCATTGCTTTCATAATTATTTCGAAATGTGTGGCATTTGGAGAGCAAATATGCACCCCATCAACTCTGTCCAGGAGATCATCAATACTGCCCGCAATTTCCAGGTTGCTAATGCCTTTGAATTTATCCGTCATGCTGTTTTCATTATCGTAAAGGACCAAACCATCAATTAGGTTGTCAGATAACAGTGAGATATATTCCGAGACGACTTTTTTTCCCCAGTAACCAATTCCGATAATTCCTATTTTCAATAATTTTCACCAAGAAAATCTCTCGTGGCTTCAATCACATATTCCAGTTCTTCATCAGTAATGTCATTATATATCGGCAGGCTAACATTTTCATTGGCCCATTTTTCGGTGTTTTCTAATGAAAAATGATATTGCCCCATATTCTCGACATATGGAACCTGAAGATGGACGGGAATCGGGTAATGAATTCCAGTTTCGATGTTTTTAGATTTCAGGTAATTAATCAATTTTTCTCTCTGTTTTATCCTGACCGAATATATATGCCAAGACGACTTGATATCATCACTGTCGGCGGGGGGTAGACCTATTTTCTCAAAAGTCTCAAAACGCTTATGATAGATTGTTGCTACTTGCTTTCTCCTCTTATTCCATGAATCTAGAAGACGTAGCTGAACATTTCCTATTGATGCGTTAACTGAGTTTAGCCTAAAATTGTAACCCATCACGTCATTTTTATATCTATTCTCCTTGGAACTCCCTTGATTCCTCAAAATTCGAATACTTTCGGCTAACTCTTCATTATTTGTGGTTACCATGCCGCCATCACCACCAACAGTCATATTCTTGGAACTATAGAAAGAAAATGCACCAAGCTCTCCAAAACTTCCTGCTTTCTTGTTCTTGAATGTAGCTCCATGTGCCTGACAGGCATCCTCAACTACTGGAATTCCAAAATCAGACGCGACTTCTAAAATGGGACCTAATTCTCCAGTCCTTCCATATAAATGCACAGGGAGAATTGCCTTAATCTTTTGCCCATATTTCTTGATTGCAGTTATAAGCTGCTGTAATGAAATGGTGGTATCATGGTTATTTATATCAAGAAAAATTGGTTTAGCTCCAGTTTGACTTATTGCATTAGCAGTTGCTATAAATGTTGCAGATTGTGTCAAAACTAGGTCATTTTCGCCAATGCCTAGAGACTTTAATGACAAGAACAGTGCAGCTGTTCCGCTAATCACGGCAACTGCATGCTTTGTTCCTACATATTCAGCAAAATTGTTCTCAAACTCAGTTACTGATTTTCCCCCAACAAGCCTATCATTGCGAAGACATTCAATTGCTGCATTAATCATCGTTTCATTAATGACGGGTTTAGAAAACGGCACTTTCACGGTAGGTTAACATTCTGCCGCTTATTAATTTTATTTCATATGCCCGCGTATCCTACGCTATGAAGTGTATTAATAATGTGATAATGTATATTTGACTTTTCTCTAAATTAGCGAAATTTTTATTCATATCACGCAGGTATCTGTTTCATACCAAATAAAAAAAATCCTAATAAATGTGACAAACTGCCGGAGAAAGAAGGCGCAGAAGCATTCTTCGTGAAGGCAGTGAGAATATTTGGAACAATGGCAAAGGTGGATTTCCCCTAGGGATTCTCAAGAAGGACCGTGTATTTACTGGTTTATGAATGGTCCTGTCAGACGCCTGACCTCACTAACCGCTTTAGAGCGGCTCACAGACGATCCCTGTAACTCATTCATGATATGGGTCATTTGAACGGTTTCACTTCTATCATAATCATCTTAATGTGGCACTGGCCCGTACGTATTTGGAAACAGTGGTGCCAGGGCAGATTCAATAATCAAAGAGATTCCAAAGTTCTAAATTTGGATAGGGTAAGTATTGCATTGGCTGTTTTCATTAAGAATAACTGATGAATGGACTTGAGATCTGTTCCAGAATATCCAACGTAACCGAATCCATGTCTTGTAGAGGAATGGATTTGTCTTCATCAAAGTATTGTTTCATAACGGAACTGATATAATTTTTTTCATCTTGGGAAATTTCAGACGCAGATAGGCGGGACTTTATATCCTGTGGATTTAACGTCATATAACCTTTCCGCCCGTAAATTAAAGTCATAGCTATGTATTGCAGACTTCTTATTGTCCATTTAACTCCTAATAGGCCGTCTCTCCAGCCTTGATGTTTGAAAAAGACATACAGTGAATATGTTGCCCTCGTTATCAAGTCCCACCTAATTGATTCTTGGGCAGTATATCTCTTGGCTTTTCGGTGCCATTCCTGCCAATCTTCCTGACTAAAGTTACTTATATCTCCATTTATTTTAACACAATCTTTAACAGAACCGAAGAGGCCTTCGTGAACCCGCCCAATATAGAAAAAATATCTTTTATCATATAATCTTTGCCCATATTTAGTGGTCATCATCATTTTATATGAACCAATGTACATATTCACCCTTACGCAATAAAGCCTGAATTTGAAGTCCAAATTTTCGAGCGAATTTATCAGGGTGTCGTCCATCAGTTCGTCTGAATCTATCACGAAAATATGTGTGGTATTTGCATAATATGCGCCTAGATTACGTAGATAAGCATAGTTTTGTGATTTTGAATAAATTATTTTCAGGTTTTCATTAGGCGCCAAATCCTCTTTACTGTTAGTAACTATAACGATATGTTCAGTAACTTCCAAAAGTCTGTTTAGCGATTTAATTGCACTGATTTTCGAATTAGTTATTATTACCGCAGATAGTCCTGTCGTTAACCCCTGTGCTATAGCCAACCTTAAGATAATTATGTTATGTTTAAAAATTTATGCCGCACTGCATTTGTGCACTCTTTCTTACTTACGGAAATGAGACATAGAGTGTTCAAGGATCTATGGAATGTTCCACATAACCTGGCATTCAACAGGAAGCAGGGAATAATCATTAGGGAAAGGGAGAAATCCAGATACAGGTTAAGGTTGGAAATAGAGCGGACATTTTCCATTCTGGAGGAGATAATCCATTGTGAGCATATCCGGTATGTCAGCAACAGGAACTATGTGGTTGCTGTTGACGAAAGGATAGTGGTATAGAACTGAATTGTCCCGATCAATCATATAAGGCAAAGATCAAATAGGGAAATACTGGGCCTCGTTGTTTGACGCAAGTTTGGACACCCCAAGGATATCCAGGTAATGGCATAGGATTCTGTAAAGGTAACATCATTCCTGAATTTTATCATACGAAAATATTCATTGATTGAAATAAGACAGGGAAAATTATTAAATAATACCGATATTATGCTTAGTATTGGAAACAAACCAAACGGATCACCAGCCAGACTTCACACTTTCGGAAAAGGAAAAACAGATTCCTGATATATATCTTAAGAAATTCAGCATCGTTATACCGGCATATAACGAGGAAAAGCGAATTTCTCCGGTATTGAATGACATATGCCGCTTCATCACAGAAAACAGGCTACCCTGGGATGTTATTGTTGCAATAGACGGTAACGATACCACCTACGATATTGCAGTAAGTTTTGCTGAAACATACGATTTCATAAGTATCGACCGGAGCCATGAAAGAAGTGGGAAAGGCGGTGCAATAAGAAGGGTGCTGCCACAGATTGACGGAGAATTCACCATACTGATGGATGCAGACAACAGTATTGGTTTTATTGATATTGTCGAGGCGGTACAGCAGCTGGAGAAGAGTGATGCCGTAATTCTGTCCCGTTATACCGGAAAAAACAAGATACCACTGCTGAGGCGTTTCCTGAGCCGGGGCTTCAACATAATTGTCCGATCCATTACCGGCTTAAGTGTCTCAG
>JAJZAR010000107.1 GCA_021799315.1 Thermoplasmata archaeon
GAATTCCTGAAGCCATACTTGCAAAGGAACCTGACACCAGTAAGGGGATCAGGAGTATCAAATGCGACATGGCATAGGGATTTGTAAAAAACCCCGCTATGGCAACGAGGTCAATCAAAAATGTTATTTCTAATTTGAAAATATTATTAAAAAAACTGAAATTGTATCTTTTCCCCAAATAATGCACCTAATAAAATTTGGCCAGGTTAGCCGGGTGATCTATTTTCATAACACCGGCTGCGATTGATGAAATTTGTGCGAATGAAGACAGCACAGAATTACCGTTGTGATGACCGCCGCCATTTGAGCCACAGCATATGATTGGTTGGGAGACTATACCTGAAGCCACCGTAGTACTCTCAGCAGTTCCATTTATTTGAATCCTTGCATCCATGGTGGTAGGGTGAATTTCGCACCAGTAGGTATAATTGCCAGAAGCAAAAAACACGTATGATTTTGTTACAGAATGACCTGGTACCTGCGTGAGCTCTGATGTTGTAATGAGAGTTAAACCTGTGTTGCTGTTCTCAAAACTAGTGGCGGGTGTACCCGGTGTATAAGCCTTATCCTTATTAATTGTAAACGTGTGAGGTAAGTTATCCTCTTCTATCACAGTAAATACAATCTTATAGTCTACTGGAAAGTACAACGTAGGATTGATCGGACCATGACTGTAATTCCATCCACTTGCATCTGCATAAATAGTCTGGTCTATGGTCCCCTTGATTTTTATTCCACTAGGGTCCGTTAATCCACCACCTGAAGATGTTGGTGCCGATAGAACAAAAGCAAGAGACGCTGCTACAAGGACCACAATTACCACACCATAAACTACACCAGATTTTCCATTATTCATAATTATCACCTACCTCCTGCGGGAGCCGGAGTTTTAATAGGCTCCCCTTCCGGTTCTTCCTGATCATCAAACGGAAGTTCGTTATCGTACGCATCTTCGAAAGCATTGTTTGTGCTGACAGATGGATTCTGAGATAGAGACAGGAACATGTTTGCCAGGAACGCGAGTTGACCAATGGCGATTATAACTCCTCCAGCTATGGCAACATCCTGATAGACCTGATATCTTGCAAAGTATCCAGCCACGTATCTGGGCATTCCGAGAAATCCTCCAACGGTCCAACCCATGGACATTACAAAGGAACCAATTGCTGTGAGTGCCCAGTGCCAGGTTGCCAGTCTCTGGTTATATCTCCTTCCTCTTGTGATGGTAGGCCAGAGCATGTATATGCCTGCGAATAGGATTCCGGTAGTTATTCCCATGAAAACGAAATGAAAATGGCCAGTCACAAAGTATGTCCCATGTACTTGCTCATTTACAGGAGTCATAGCCGCCATCACTCCAGTTATCCCGCCAATTATGAAATCAAATATACCGTTTATAACAAAGAGCATTGGAGTCGTTAGTCGTATCTTATTCGATGACCACATTGTACCTATGTAATTGAAAATCGTAATTGCTGACGGTATAACGACAAGGAATGATGTCATTGCAAAGAATATAGCCCAGTGAAGGCCAAAACCTGAGTTTATAAGATGATGACCCCATACAAGCTCGGATAAGGGGAGTAAAAGTGCAAGACCGACCACGCCCGAGTTATAGCTGAATACTTTCTTACCAGTGAATTTTGGCAATATTTCGTATATCAGTCCAAATTCAGGAATAATTGCTATGTAAACAATTGGGTGCCCCCATATCCAGAAAAGTTCAGCAAATGTTAAGGGGGAACTGCCTACGCCAGTGAAGAATATTGGGTTGAAGAAATCATAGAATAACATTGCGAGAGCACTCATGAAGAATGGTGCAGAAGCAAGGAACATGAGCAATGTAAATAGGATGGACCATGCAAAAAGTGGCATCTTTGTGAGAGGCACCTTTTCACTTCTATCCATAACAATTGTTCTTACTGTTATGATTGATGCTATAGTAACCCCTATAAAAACCATTTCCATTCCTATTACTGCCAGCCAGTTGTAAGCGCCTGCCCCATACGGATTTAATTGTAAGGCAAGTGGTGGATAGAAATACCACCTCGTAGATGTTCTTGACAAAAGTATGAATATGGCACCCAGTACATATATCCAGTATGCCGTTGATGAAATGGAGCCGTACTTATCCGATTTCAATTTCAAAAAAGATGGGAGAAGGTAATAAGCCATTCCTAAGGCTCCACCAACAGCCCATACGTAAATCATCAATATGGAATGCTCTGTTGTGAGCACATCATAGAGTACAGTATTATTAGCAAATAGAGTTGGGTTTGGCTCTATGAGACTGACCCTCATTAGAAGGCCAAATGACCCGGCGATGAAGAAGAACACGATCGCGGTCATAAGATATCTCATACCTATGCTTCTTGAATCGTTGAGAATAAAGTTGTTAGTAGAAAAAAATCCTCCCTTCCTTTGATTATCTCTTAGATAAGAGCCATAATCGTAGTAGTCATCATGGGTTGCTTCGTAATCTGCCTCTGTTTTACCAGTTAAGTATTTATAATACATAAAAAATAAAATGGCAAATACCACTGACATTATAACTACAATTTCGACTAAAAGTACAGTTGTCCCCATTATGCGACCACCTTAACGTACCCTCTCATAAGGTAGTGATCGTATCCACAGTACTCCACACATTCGAAAACAAAAGTTCCCGTATGTATGGGTGTGAAACTAATGCTGTTGTTCTGACCAGGTACAGCATAAATCTGTATGTCAAATTGTGGGAAATATAGATCATGAATCACAGCGAATTGATGGGAGCCTTTGTCTGATTGCACCACGAGAGTGTATGTCGTGTTTACAGTTACGGTAAAAGTGTCAGTGGTTGTCTGACCGGTGCTGTTCGTGAATAACCATGCCCACTGCTCTCCAGTTACCTGTATTACATTTGAATTTGTTGGGAGATTGGTGTGCGAAGTATCTTTTTCCGCTACTGAAAAGTTTGGCAAAGATGTTGAATACAACTCTAGCCCTGCGCCCATACCTAATACCAAAAGAACTGCAACCAACCACATAGCCTCTAATTTCATTTTTTTATTCATCTAAAATCCTCCCCTTCATGGTTTCTGTCCCCACTGATATAAACCGGATAGAACAACAACATTGATGCAAACATTCCTGATCCTATGCCAGCTCCATAAAGTGGAGAAGCATAAACAGCCTCAATCTGCCCCTGCAATGTCGCTTCAAATCCGGTCAGGAACCATCTCATCAATATTGTACTTACAATTGCTCCAATAATGGAAATAATAAGAAAAATGGTCACAATTTTAGTCCCATGACTCATATGGATGTATAACAAATTTTTATTAATAGTTTTTGTTTCCACTCAGTATTTCTCAACTAATTTTACTTTTAAGAACGTCTCAATTTTTTTTGCAGTTTTCAAGTCTGGTTTTAGACTTCCACGTTCTATACCAGCTATAAGTGTTCGTTTTTCCTTTATTTTGGCAGCGAAATCATCCTGCGAAATACCCAACCTTTCTCTTCCTGCCCTGATAATAGATGAATATTCTGGATCAATCTCCATTTCATCTATGTCTATTTTTTTAGTCATTTTTCTAGGTGCACTGTGTGTGCTTGGTTTAGGAAGTGTTACCTTTATTCCAGAATTGTTGGCGACAGACGTACGGGATGCTGTTGTAATGGTGTTTCTGTAATTTTCAAGGGGTGTTCCAAAATGTTCACACTGTGGGCATACCGCCATAATAGCACCATCAATTCTTACTTTCTTGAGCCGCTCTACTTTTTTACCACATAGTTCACATTCCATTGATCTCCCCTGTGCAAATTTTTTACAAGCTTATTTACTTTTGCAGTCTAAATCGACTTTGTCATCAAACATACCTTGCTAAAAGATATTTTTCTGTTTTGTTGATGAAATTATTTAGTATAACATATAGCGCATATAATCTTAATGGGAAAAGCAGTTTCTGAGAACGTCCTGTCACAATAAAGTCCCAAGATGTATAGCATAACCTTCACATGGCTATGATAAATCCAATTTTGCACTTTCAAGACGGCAATGCAGGTCTACTGTATGCTCATTCAGCCGCAATTTCCCTGAGAAAATGCGTGCCCTCATTGAAGCTTTCTTTCATAGTTCCGAACTTGCTGTGATCGTCCTTTGTTACCTTCCACTATTGAATTGCTTTGGTGCCCTCGGGAAAGGGAAATGACCAGACCATATAGTAATATGAAAATTGCCAGTGGAAGACCTGTGTTAGGATCAGTAGACGGCAAAATATATATCCCCATGTCCTGAAAAATGACCCATATTGCAAGTACTAACCCGAATACAAAGAAAACGCCTCTCCTGAATTCCATGATGACTAAACCAGCAGAAACTATGAACAACAATGAGAAAAATACATTGAGAACCCATTCATGAAATAGCAACGACCTGTAGCTCATAGTGAGTAAAATCGCAAGGCTGTTTGGTTCACCTTCCATGTTTATATTTTGATAAATTGTATAGGCCAGTTGCCCGGAAGTCCAGTACGTGTTTCCTGGCAACAACTGAATAATTGAGGCAGTAATGATAACTGCTACAATGGAATATTTCATGAACCTTTTTAAAAATGCAGGGTTGTTGAATTTGTCTGAAACAAATGGAATTGCCATTAAAACATAGATCAGTGAAGATCCTGGAAACCCAATGAGTAAAGAAACGCCAGGTTCAGGTACTCCTCCAAACCCTTCCCCAAATATCCAAATTAATGCTGCCCAGAAGATAGAAATATATGCTGTTATCTGAAGAGCCCTTGAACTCTTGTTGATGAGAAATGATATTCCAATAAAAATCTGCAATGCTCCACTCAAGGCGTCAAATTGAATTGGTGCAATTTCCCAAGCTTTGTAGGCAATCAAGACAAAGGATTGAAGAGAATTGAATGGAATGGCCTGTATGGATGGCATCAGCACAACTGAAAGGAAGCCATAGGGCATTTCTGGTTGAAATTGAAGCGCTCCATCGACAATCCAGAGTATGCCGAGAACAATTCTGAACCATTCTGGAATTCGGCTTATTTCAGAGCCACGATATAGCTTTAACAGGCTACCAGCAATAATAATGGAGATGATACTGTAAAGGAGCGCGAAAAGGTAAAACTGCCTGAATTCAACCTCTGGGATAAAGTAATAC
>JAJZAR010000108.1 GCA_021799315.1 Thermoplasmata archaeon
CTTGATGTTTACTTGAAATTTTTTCACAGGTATGTATTGACTAATGACAAGAATAAATCTGAGAAATAGCCCTAAAGACCTTTTCTGTTATTTTTTCGTTTCCATACGTTCTTTAAATTTTTTTTTTAATTAAAGCGTCAATTTATTTACATCACTTTAAAAAACAGTTCCAGCAGTTGAAAACCGTCTTACATTACAAAATTTTAGATGAGTTAACGTTCATTCAATATGTCGATATAGTCTCCTCAACATCTTTATTTATGGTTTGAATAGAATGGCTGGTTATGTCAATAAAATTTTCAGATTTAGAAACTAACTATGAAATGCACATAGATTCAGTAAGTTTTTTGCGTGAGGAGTTGGCTTGGTCATACTGAAACCATTCAGACCACTGTATTATTCTGGAAATTACGAAAACGTAACATCTCCGCCCTTTGATTCAATATCAAGAGAATTGGAGAGTCACCTAAAATTATGTGACTTCAACATAACGCATCTCACATTACCAGGGAATGGGTCTGCATATGGGAAAAAATTGATGTTGAACTGGAAGCGGGCCGGCCAAATAGTAAAAGCTGATGACGACTCAATACTAATAATAAAACAAAAGTTTCAATTTCAAGACAGGCTCATGATCAGATATGGACTCATAGGGTTAGTTGCCATTAATCCGGATGATGGCAGTGTAAAGCCCCATGAACAAACCTTTCCTGAAAGAGTATCTGAAAGAGTATCAGTTTTACAGAACATTGATGCCCAATTAGAGCCAATATTCATTGCCGTAAATGAGCCTGACTTGACAAAAACACTGATCCATTTCACTGAACACACCGAACCAAACTTTTCATTCAAGGATACTGAAAGTGTTCAAAACTGCGTGTATCTTGTATCTGACAACAAAGTTAAAGAGCTTATGCAAATGCTTTCTAAATGTCCTGCAATGGTGGCTGACGGCCACCACAGACTGGAGGCTTCGCGATCCATTTCAATGAAGGAGCTTGGAAATAAGGAAAGATTCTGGTCTTCCGTAATGGCGTATATAACAGATATAAACAGTGAATCACTTCTTATAGGAGGCATACACAGAGTCCTGATGAATGATATCGATACCCAACAAATGATAGATTTTGTAAATCAGTTCTTTGGAGCTACAACCATGCCTGAAGGAGAAGTCTCAAATGTGATAGAATTACGTATTAAACGAAAGAGCCTCTTTTTCGATGCTTCTTCACTAAAGGGGATAGGTTACAAATTCATTTCTCCAGTTCACACATTGAATGAAATAGTAATGAAAAGAATTCATCAAATGAATCATCCCAGAAGCGAACTTGAGATACAGTATGTGCATGATCCGATCCTCGCAAGGAAAAGAGTTGATTCTGGTGAGGCAAGTGTTGCTTTTATCATGCCCCCATGGAACAGGGAATTACTGTTTAAGCTTGTGAATGATAGAGGAGTCCTACCGCAGAAATCAACGTACTTCTATCCTAAAGTAGCGTCTGGCATAGCAATAAATCAATTCGAAGACCGAACGGATATTGCTTAATTTCCGACGGTTTGACAGCATGCAACGTGACCATCATTAAATAAACAGAAATGATGGAGAAGAAATGACCTATACGAATCTAAGTGCTCTGAGGGTGCTTATATGCGACCAGGTGGACAGTTTGTTAATTGATGGCCTAGAGAGAAAGGGATTTACTACAATTTACGAACCAGAGATCTCTCATGTAGAACTTGAACACAGAGTAAAGGATATAGGAATACTGGTTGTTCGCAGCCGAACAAAAATCACTGAAGATATTTTGAGAGCTGGAAAAAATTTGAAGATTATTGCGAGAGCAGGTATTGGCACTGATAACATTGATATGGCATTCGCTAAAAAGGCAGGAGTTCCGGTTATCACTGCAGCAGGTTCATCAACCGCATCTGTTGCCGAACTGAACGTGGCACTGGCCATTGATCTTTCCAGAAGAATTCCTCTCATGGACAGAAATGCAAAAGCGCTTATGTGGAAGAAACAAAATGGAATAGAATTAAATGGAAAAGTCGCGGGAATTTTTGGTTTTGGGCGCATAGGTCAGGCTACTGCGAAGATATTACGCGCCTTAGGTATGAGTATCCTGGCTTACGACATATATCACGATGCACACTCCATAGAAGAAGTAAATGGAAAATATGTAGAGATTCCTCAGCTGATGGCAGAATCCGATTATATATTCATACTTGCAACCTTGACTGACGGCTCAGTGAACTTCATTGATGAACACTTGCTAAGCATGTGCAAAAAAGGATGTTTTATCATAAATACAAGTAGAGCCGAGATCATCGATGGAGAAGCTATGGTTATGTCAATGGATTCCGGCAGAATAGCTGGTTATGGAATGGACGTTATGTGGAACGACCCTCCAAAAGAATTATGGGAAATAGAATTGATAAAAAGGGACAATGTCATAGTGACACCACATATAGGTGCTCAAACCATTGAAGCCCAGAAAAGAGTTGCAGAATTCACCTTGGCCAACCTGATGAAAAAAATAGAGGAGATCAAACTATGATGCTCATTCCAGGACCTGTAGAGGTCCCGCCCAGCGTACTAGAGGCTTCTGCAAAGGTAATGAATCACAGGTCTGATGAATTCAGAGAAATTGTTCGTGAATCACAGAAATTACTGAATGAATTTGCAGACTCAACTCAGAGTATAATAACAACAGGTTCAGGAACGCTTGCAGTGGAATCCATGATTTTCTCCATGACACGTAAAGGGGAGAAGGTGCTGGGAGTTACCTTTGGTGAGTTTGGAGATAGATTGATGGAAAGTTTGGAGAGAAGAGGCTGCAACCTCAAGAAATTAAATAAAACTGTAGATGATGTTCTTGAGAAAGGAGAGATTACAGATTTTCTCAGCAAGAATGGAGAAATAGATACAGTATGCCTTGTTCACAACGAAACCGGAAATGGCACCAGTATAAAGAATATAAAATCAATAGCTGAAGAGTGCAATGGTTTGGGATTGAAGGTACTTGTTGACAGCGTTTCAGGTTTTGGTGGCATGCCCATTGAGGTGAATGGATGGGGGATAGATGCTATTGCAACATGCAGCCAGAAGGGGCTTGCCTCCGTACCTGGACTTGGCATAGTATGTCTGGGAAATGATGCAAATTCGTACATTGCCTCCGATAGGGACTTCCCAAAGTATCTGGACATTGGGATAGGTTTATCTTTCGCAGAAAAGGGTGAAACGGCGTTTACACCATCCACAGGGAGTTTCAACGCTCTGTTAAGAGCCCTGAAAATCTTAAGAGATGAGAGTCTGGAAACACGACTTCACAGGCATTCAGCTATTGCGGAATTTCTAAGGAAAAATATTGAGAATGGAGGAGGAGAGGTGCTTGGTAATGAGAGAAATTACTCAGATACTGTGGTTGCCTTTAAACCCTCAATAGAACCTCATAGCCTTCAGTCTGCCCTTAGGACAAGAGGATTTGAAGTAGCAGGAGGCATGGGAAAACTTCATGGAAAAATAGTCAGGGTTGGGAATATGGGTGTTCTGAGTGGAGAGAAAGCGGCGGCATTCCTCAATGAATATTTCAGAATTGTGAATTCCACAGAACATATTGAACCAGAAGATGTGCCAGATGGAACATCTATAAACTACTCATGAGGCACTGTGAAACAAAATAATGCAGTCATCATAAATTTTGACTGGCCCCTTTGAAAATTGAGAGGCACATACAAAACTAATCATAGAAAAAGAATGTTATTTTATCCTGATGCTGTTAATTGCTGATCCTTAATAAAGTGTAGATCTGATACTACACTTTCATAAAAAATGAATTGACCATAACTTAAATATTCACAAGTAATCTCAACATATGGAAATCGAGAAATTGACAAAGGAGGAGGAGAGAGTTATTATTCATAAGGGAACTGAATACCCGTTTACGGGCAAGTATGACGATTTCTACGAAAAAGGAACATATGTTTGCAGAAAGTGCGGTAGCCCACTTTACACATCAGACTCAAAATTTGATGCTGGTTGTGGGTGGCCAGCCTTTGATAAAGAAATTGAAGGTGCGGTGAAACGGATACCTGACAGAGATGGAGTCAGAGTTGAAATAGAGTGCGCCAATTGCGGAGGACATCTTGGTCATGTGTTCACTGGAGAGAGATTTACTGAAACAAACACGCGACACTGTGTTAATTCCATATCCATGAGATTTATTCCTGAAGGTGAGAAAAATGAGTGAAGAAACAATTATACTTGGAGCCGGATGTTTCTGGTGTACGGAGGCATCGTTCCAGGAAATAGACGGCGTAAAGAGAGTACAATCTGGCTACTCTGGGGGTAATGTAGATAACCCCTCATACAAACAGGTTTGCTCTGGAACAACTGGCCATGCTGAAGTCGCAAAAATCACCTTTGACCCAGATCAGGTTTCATTAGATGATATCCTAGATGTGTTCTTTGCCATACATGATCCAACGAGCCTCAATAAACAGGGTGCAGATACGGGAACACAGTACAGATCAGTCATATTTTATATGAACGAAAAACAGAAAATGGCGTCTGAAAAGAAAATTGAAGAGCTTAACTCGTCTGGTGAATACAAGAAACCCATAGTAACTGCTGTGGAACCCTATAAAAACTTCTTTGAAGCGGAGGATTATCATAACAATTATTTCAGAGAAAATGAATTTGAACCATACTGCCAGCTTGTTATCTCACCAAAATTAAAGAAACTGAAGAAAAAATACCCTGAAAAATTAAAACTTGAATGAGCCGGGACAAATTCGCTTCATTCTAAAGTTCTTCTTTATTGAGTCTTTGCCGAATAATCCTTGTTATCTGACTTCATGCTATCTGCTTCACAGTTTCAATTGGAAGGCATTTAGGCATTCATGTAAGTTCTGTAAGACCTCTATCCATTATTGGAGTAATGGCTATATTCTCGTCTTAATTATGCCATCTTGTGTAAAAACCGCGCATATACAGAGTTATTTACGCTTTCCCCTTTACACAAATAGATGTATCATAGTAATTCATAAGATTTTACACAGCTAAGAAATCAACAAATGATTGACAGCGGCTATATTAAGAACCTTAACACCGGC
>JAJZAR010000109.1 GCA_021799315.1 Thermoplasmata archaeon
CCGATCTAAAACCAGCCATTAACAGTTTGGATTTTTCCATCTCAATCTTTCCATATTCTCCATGGTGCCTTTTCCGAATTCCAGATCTCCTCCAGTTGTCTCTTGTCCGTCATTGTATCCATTGGTCTCCAAAATTGGGAATGTTTGTAGGAATTTAATTTTCCCAGTAATGCCAATTTTGACATTGGCTTATTCTCCCACACTGTTTTATCATCATCAATAAAATCAAAGACTTCAGGCTCCATTACATAGTAGCCTCCGTTAACCCAGAAACCGTCTCCGGGTAGTTTTTCCTGAAACTTTGTCACTTTTCCGTTTTCATCGATCTCTAGAGAACCGAATCTTCCTCTCGGCTGAACTGCTGTGACGGTAACATAAGCGCCTGAAATTTTATGTGACCCCAACAGCGCCTCAATATTAATATCTGCTAAACCATCGCCGTATGTTAGCATAAAGGTCTCACCCTCCACATATTTTCTTATCCTCTTAATTCTGCCACCTGTCATGGTGTTCAGTCCAGTGTCAATTATCTTTACATCCCAGTTCTCGCGGTGGTCATTCAGTGGTGTAACTGCATTATTCTTTAAGTTTACTTCTATGTCCACGTGATTCCTCAGATATGAGACGAAATAGTCTTTTATTACGTTCTGCTTGTAGCCGGCACAGATGATAAAATCATTGAATCCTTGACTTGAATATATCTTCATAATATGCCATATAATAGGTTCCGAGCCAATTTCCACCATGGGCTTCGGTTTAACTGCGGTTTCTTCGCTCAAGCGTGTACCTAGGCCACCTGCAAGGATTACAACCTTCATTGATGCTTCACCTGGAACAATGGTACTAATTCTAAATTTGGAATGAATGTTGCTATCATAACCTTTTGATTCAGGATTTCTTTCAGGAACCGCATTATCTCATGTTTTATGTTCCATGAAAAAATAATTACTATATTTGGGTTGTACTCAATTATTTTGTCAGGAGCAACAACTTTTATTCCAGTGCCGGGAATAAACTTTCCAATTTTTATTGGATTACTATCAGCTATCGCCGGGATGATATCAGCATCAATATCTAAGAAATTTAATAACACCGTTGCCTTGGCAGAGGCCCCATAACCTATTATGGATTTGCCAACGTTTTTATTAAAAAACTCTAGTATCTCCTCTTCCTTTTTTAACACCTTTAAGGGAAAATCTAGGTACCGTTTTAATATATCTTCATTTCCTCCCTCTTTTTTTAAAATTTTGTTAACAGAATTGTCTTCTATAGACACAGTATTTGAAATGAAAACTCTAAGTGAGCCCCCCTGTGAATCAACAGTTTGTACTTTATATATTTTTAATCCAGCTATTCTCACAACATTACTAAAGCTTGTGAGATTAAAATATGAAGTATGTTCATGGTATATTTGATCGAATGCGTTATTACTTATCAAAGACTCAAAATTATAAAATTCGAGGACTATGGAACCGGACGACTTTAATATTCTCTTACAGGCAAGTAAAAAATCTATAGGTTTTGGTACATGTGTCACTATGTTAGTACCAGTAATTAAATCCATTTTACCATATTTTTCCAAGATTTGTTCAGCTGTTTCTATAGTGAAGAAATCGTTTATAGTTTGTATCCCTCTCTTTATTGCTATTTCATATGCGGGTTTGGAAGGATCTATCCCAAGAACTTCTATCCCCTTTGTTTTAAAAAATGTGAGAAGAGTACCATCATTGGAGGCTATATCTAGAACCTTGCTATGATCGGTTAGATTACACGTAGAAATACAGAAGTTAGCAAATTCTCCCATATCCTTATTTGTCTGACTACTAATTCCAGTTAGATATGTATTGTCACTAAATAATTCTTCAGGTTCAACCTTTGTTTCTACCCATACATAGAGGCAATTCTTACATAGGCATAGTGAAAGTTCGTAACGAGGTACGACAACGGAATCCTTATTCTCTGCAATTAATGCATTCGCAAGAGGTTGTTTACCGAGAGAAAGGTATTTAATTACTTCAATGCTTCCACATATCGGACATAACATATTATGTCATTAGTTTGAAGTATAAAATAATTTTGTAATCTACAATCTTTCAGTATTTCTCACACATATGTGAAATTTCGTCTCCTATATTTATCAAACTTTCAATATAAATTATCAGGAATCTGTCTAACAAGTTGAAACTTCAGAACATATACTCCCCCTGATTTAACCCATAGGTATAATGTCCTTGAAGAGTCCGGCAATCCTTTCAACCTTTTTTGGGACTGCTGCAAAGTATTCAGTGCCATTCTTCTCAACTATTCTCTCCATCTTTGAAAACTCGAAGATTATCTCATTCACAGACATCTTTCCAAGCAAATCATGGTCTTTCAATATCTTCAGTATCCTGAATCTTATCCTAAGTGCAAGGAATACTATGAAGAAGAATCCCTTCACCTTCTCATTGTCCCTCAGATAAGTTTTGTCAGATTCAAGGTCACCCTTCATGGTATCGAATACCTGTTCAACCTCCTCCCTTGACTTGTACTGCTCATATATCTCTGATGGACTCCTATCCAGGTCTGATATTATTGCAAAGACACCGAGGCTTTCCTTCCTGTCCTCAAAGTACTCCATATCCTTCATGGATGATGCAACATCCCTGAGTATGGTTGATTCCTCCTCCGCCCTCATCATGGGGTCCTGGAATATGTAGATATATCCATACCTGGAGGATTTCCTTGTGGACTGTATAGGCCTACCATTGTACATGAATGCTGAATCGAATTTCACCTTGTATGGCACAAGTGTGGAGTTTCTCCTCAATGGCACTATGTAATGCATTTTCATCCTTCTGAATTCCCTGATTATGGATTCAGAGAATAATCCACGGTCCATGATGAATCCCATATTGTCATCATGGAACCTCTCTATGAAATAACCCAGGGATTTTATATCCTTTATGGATCCGTAGAACACATCAACTGCAACAGGGAGCCATGAATTCACAGAGAATGCAATTATAACAGTAACCTGATTGTCGTATTCATGGTCAGGATTGTATCCCTTCTCTGCAAGCTTAAGATTCCTTGAGTATGACACTATTGATGTCATGTCGTAGAAGAGGAAACCGCCTGGCTCCATCAATTTCCTGAACAGTTCATAGAGATCAGGGAAATGATTTCCCACATATCCCAGTATTCTTGATAATTCATCCGGGTCAAGGTCAGGCTTGATTATTCTGGATATATACAGCTTCTGGTACCTGGATGAAACCATCCTGAGAGGCATTGGATCAATGGCCTTCACTATTGCCATTGCAATGATCTGGTCCCTGTATGGATACTTCTCCATGATGCTGTACATATCCTGTGCAAGATTCCATGCAAGCTGTGAGTTGCCATATTCATATACCTTAGTTGGGGAGAATATGCTCTTTGGCTTCTTCTCCCTGTATATTCCATTATCATCTATTTTCCCCATTAGAACAGTCTTCTTCACAGGCTTCTTTTTTACCTTGTCCCATACACCCCTTGCAGCATAGATGTAATAATTTCCCCCAATGACCTTGAGTTCAATCTTCTTTCCCTTCTCATTCTTCATCCTTAAGTATGTCTCCTTTACAGCATCCGGTGCATTATCAATCATAGTCATATGTGTTACAGTATGTGTTAATACTATATACATGTTTCCACTGGAAATGGCTTGAATAAAGAGTTTCTATAATATGGATAGATTGAAGTAAAAATTAACAATATACAACATAATGCTGTGTAATACTGACTCAGATGATGAAAAAATATGTGTTAATTTAGGGGGAGTGCAGGTTTCTTATTATAATTTTGAAGCCTTCGGATTTTTTCCAGCGAATTTATCAGAAGAGAAAAAGAAATTTTTGATTAGACTTACATTAATGCTCATGAGGATCAGGAACTGTCAATGCGCATGAGTATAGAACGAGAAAGGATTGCATGGATTGAGTACGGGATAAATGGATATGGAGGGAAGTCATTCTGTAATGGGTTACAGAGTAGTTACAGAACCATCGCATCTGACACTTATTTGAATTATAAGATAAGTAATGATATTTTATTACAAAAAATTCACAAATACTTAATATATTCTCACACTATCAACAAACATGTCAGTAAATAATATAACGGTGTGCCCGCACTGCAATCTAAATATGGAATTGAAGATGGCACCATTTGAAAGGGATGGAGTAATAATAGGCAATTTCGAGGCATACGTATGCCCCAACTGCGGAAGGGCATTCTATACAAACAATGGGTACCAGGAATTGAATAAATTTACAATGAAGAAGAAAAATTAAGGTATTCCTGCAAAATTTTATATATTCTCTGAAAATTAAATGCCGGTGTTATTTTGATAGAAAAAATAGGCATAATAGGGGCAGGAGCCATGGGTTCATCCATAGCAGAGGTTTTTGCATACAACGGATACAGCGTTTACCTCAAGGACCAGAATGCTGATTATGTGAATAAAGGAATTGAACATGCAAGGAAGGTTTTAGAGGATTTTCAGGGCTATGTTGATTCACTTCCGGAAAAGGAGATTAAGAGAATAGAAAAGAATGGAATAGAATTGAATGAACAGCAGAAGATCATGATTGAAAAAAACCTGGCAAAGAAAATAGACATTGATAAAATCATATCAAGAATACATCCTGCTGAATCATATAATGATTTAACGCAGTGCGGATTGATAATAGAGGCAGTTTTTGAGAAGCAGGAGATCAAGAACGATCTCTTCAGGGATTTATCAGGATCCATAGGGGAGAATACAATAGTTGCATCCAATACATCTTCACTGAGCATTACGGAAATGGCATCCAATTACAAATACCCAGAAAATGCCCTCATCATACACTTCTTCAATCCCCCATATACAATGCCTCTGGTAGAAATAGTGCCGGCAATACAGACATCGGAGAAAACAGTTGAATCTGCATATGACCTTATTTCAGGATTGAGGAACCACAGGGAGACCATGGTTCCGGTGAAGGCAAAGGAGAGGTCTGGGTTCATAGTCAACAGGATACTCATAGAGGTCATAAATGAGGCAATAAAAATAGTAGAGGAGGGAATAGCGGATGAGAAGTCCGTTGATAT
>JAJZAR010000008.1 GCA_021799315.1 Thermoplasmata archaeon
ACATTTATGGCGAATTATCCAAAAAGGTCCTATTCAATTTTGATAATAATAGGAACTCAAGAGTAATCCATTCTAGTCATTGCACATTTTCATGATTCAATTGTTGTTTGTGAAATTCCTTGAGGGCTTCATATAGGGACAAGGGAAATGAAGGATCATCAAGGAGCGAAAACGATGCAGCCATAGCCAAAACATCAAGGAAGCATAAATTAACTGCCAATTAGGTTAGGATGAAATATAGGATGATGGGAAAAACTCCTCTGAGGAGAATCCGCATTCGGTCATAAAATGTGGCATTTATTGGTTCATTTGGCCTTATTACCATGGTAAGAAGAGTAAGAGTCTTAGAAAGGTCATATGAACTTGAAACACTCTCATAACCATTTTCACCTTGAAGAAGCAGGCTAAGGTAGCACTACCTATAAAAAAATAAGAAACACAATACGAAAAAAGTAGAAGCTTATGCCAAATGGAAAAGTATTGCATTGCCAGTATTTACCACAATGCTCTATTCGTTTGAATTATAGATTGTAAAGAACCTTAAAAAATTTGGATAATTATTACCAACCTTGTAAAATAGGGATTGTTTTCAACATATCAGGTTTCCATGTGTAACCGGCAGTTAGCTTCCATTTTTGTTCATGCCATTATAGATCTTCCCATAGACAGAGATGCTATTGTGGAAATGATCTATTATCTGGATATTCAGATACAGTGAATCCACATAGGCTGTTCCAAAAAAGAACATTGAGTATCTAGTATCGTTATGTATAAGACCATCCAGATAAGTCAGAGATATGTTTGTTGTGTTGTGAATTACCTGCGCTTCGGCGAGCGCACGTGTTACCGTAATATCTGGATCCACACCTGAGGCAGAATCGTTCCTCACGTTGAACAGATAGTGCGAATTGTTTGTAGACTGACCTATAAGGTACGATCCCACGGTTGCATTGTTCACCTGAGCCATTTCACCGTTTGCCTGATATGGAAACAGTGCCTGCCCAATGCCTGTAACAGCAACTGGATATATCACACCACAAATGATGGCAAGAACTATGGCAAGCCGAAGGGTTCCGGAAATCAATTTACCGACTTTCATATTATACCTCCTATAAATACAAGGAATACGGCAATCAACTTGATAGCCGCGAATGGCAGTAGCACTCCTCCTACTCCGTATAGTAATAGGTTCTTCAAGAATATTCTCAGAGTGCTTTGGGGTTTGAACCTTGTTCCACGTAGCGCTATGGGTATAAGTGCGGGAATGACAATGGCATTGAAGATTAGTGCGGAAAGCACAGCGATTTGGGGAGTCAGGCCAAGAATGTTCAGGGCGCTAAGTGCAGGAATGCTAACAAACATTACGGGAACAATAGCAAAGTATTTGGCAACATCGTTAGTTATGCTGAATGTCGTAACAGCGCCTCTGGTCATCAGAAGCTGCTTTCCAAGCATTACCACATCAATGATTTTTGAAGGATTTGACTCAAGATCAACCATGTTTGCAGCATCCTTTGCCGCAAACGTACCTGATGCCATTGCAAGCCCGATGTCTGCGGCGGCTAGGGCAGGGGCATCATTTGTGCCGTCCCCTATCATTGCAACAATCCGATTCGCTCCCTGTTCATCCTTGACCTTCTGATGCTTGGTCTCGGGTTTGGCCTGTGCAACAAATTCGTCGATTCCAACCTCGCGAGCAATGCTTCCTGCCGTAAGAGGATGATCTCCAGTAATCATCACTGGCCTTATCCCCATCTTCTTGAGTCCGAGGATTCTCTCCTTAATTCCCTGCTTGATCACATCCTTGAAGTATATGATCCCCACTATATCCCCATTCATGGACACTGCAATCGGGGTACCTCCCTCAGATGTGATCTTGGTGACAACATCATCAAAATTGTCAGGGCAAATGTCCGCTAATTCCTTGATGGTATCTGGCGCACCCTTGTGTATTGTGGTATCCTCTGTCAGGGGAGTCTGAAGTTCGAATTTCTTTCTGAACCTGTGCCTCTGGTAGAATTCCCTCCCACCTTTTGGGAGAGTAAAGTCGTCAGAGTCAACAAGGGTTATTCCGCTCCTCCTAGTGACTGCACTGAATTCTTCATGCACACCTTCCCTGAGAGCGTCATATTCCCTCGGGACAAATCCCTTTGAAAAAGCAAGTTCCACTATGCTCCTCCCTTCCGGTGTATCATCATTCCATGAGGATAGGAATGCAGCTTCGGCAAGTTCCTTTTCTGAGTGGCTGCCAAGATTGATAAACTCATGTGCGAGCCTGTTCCCAACAGTTATGGTTCCAGTCTTATCCAACAGTATTGTGTTAGTGTCTCCCGCGGTCTCTATGGCTTTACCAGATTTGACTATGATGCTGTTCTTTGACATTCTGGTTATCCCAGATATTCCTATTGCCGGTAACAATGCACCGATAGTGGTTGGAAGAAGGCAGACATAAAGCGCGATGAGCACAGAGAGATCTGCGCCGAGGTTAAGTAGAAGGGAGAGTGCTATTAGAGCGAATAGAATGATGGTGAACACACCAGTCAGCCCTAGGAGCAGTATGGATAGTGCAACTTCATTGGGAGTCTTTGGCCTTTCTGAAGATTCAACCATTTTCACAAGCTTGCTTATGTATGTTTCGTCTGGGTTGACATTCACAACTGCAACTATAGAATCACTGACAACAGTTGACCCCCCTATTACTGTGTCTCCCTTTGACTTCCTCACGCCTGCCGATTCCCCAGTGAGGAGTGACTCGTCCAGCATAGCAATTCCCTCCAAGACTTCAGCATCAGTAGGAACCTGATCCCCTTTCTCAATGAGGATGACATCTCCTCGCCTGAGATCAGATGACTTCACATTTTCGATTATTCGCCCTTCGCTTCCGTTTTCTTGGATCCTCTTGGCAATCCCCTCTTTTTCTAGCTTCTTCAGGCTTGCAGCAGTTGCCTTGGATCTTGCTTCCGCAATGGATTCAGAAATAGTACTGAACCATACAGTTACAAAGAGTATTACTGTTACATAAGCGTAGAAAGCCCTGTCGCTCTGGTGTGCTAGATTCGGAAAAGCCCCAGGCACTATTGTCATGAGCAAAACAACCAGGAATGAAAGTTCCACCACAAACATTACAGGATTTGTTATGAGCCTCAGAGGGCTCATTCTTAAGAGGGAATCCTTAGACACATATAGCCAGCTGATGGACTCTTCAAGATTCTCACTCCCTGAAATATTTCCCATGTTAAGTTTCTGATTAGAGTGCATTTTTTATCCCCTCCAGATGCATAAGAATTGGCCCAATCGCAAGGAACGGGAAGAATGTCAGCACCGCTAGTATTAGGATGCTAACAATGACGATTGCAGGGAAAATCAGGTTGTCAGTCCTTAAGGCAACTTCTGTGCTTCTCTTCTTATCAAGCATTCTGCCTGCTATTGCGAGCATTATGAATATAGGTATGAAACGGCCAGCCCACATCACTATTCCAGTGGAAACATTAAAAAACACGGTATTTCCAGTTGTTCCTAGGAAATCTGAGCCGTTGTTTGCTGCAGCTGAAGTGTATTCGTAGAATATTTGCGTGAATCCCACCGGACCTGTGCCCAGACCTATAGCATGAACTGCACCAAGAGCATAGGCAAGGGCTGTCGGAGCAAGAATTATTATTGGATGTACTAGGAAAGCTATAACTGCAAGCTTGACATCATTTGCTGTTATTTTTGCCCCAAGGTATTCTGGAGTCCTGCCGGCCATAAGTCCCACAATGAATACTGTTATGATGACGTACATGAGCATATACATGGCCCCCACCCCAATTCCACCAGGGGTGGCCTGTATTATCATTCCCATGAGAGCTGCCATGATAACCAACGGATGCATTGCTGCCAGATCGGTATTTACTGATCCTGTGGTGAATGCAGTAGTTGTAACCGTGTAGAGTACTGTTGAAAATCCTCCTAACCTCGTTTCCATTCCGGCTCCAAGTGTTGTGACAGGAACAAGTGCAATTGCAAGATCAATGGCATAAAGTCCATAGGATGCAATCAAGAGGGTTCTTCCCTCATTCTTCATGCGGAGCATTCTTCCGAAGAGGAATAACATGGCAGTAGGAAGGAGCATCATTCCGCCAAGCTCTATGTAATTTGTAAGTGGGCTGGGGTTAGCGAATGGATATGCTGAATTTGCCCCAAAATACCCTCCCCCGTTTGTGCCCAACTGCATTATTGATACAAGTGAAGAAATTGGTCCAACCTTTATGATCTCAAAACTTCCTGAAAGTGTCTTCACAAGGCTATATCCTCCCAGGGATTGCGGCACTCCTAGCCCTATAAGCAGAACTGCAAGAATCAGTGTTAAGGGGAGAAGGATCCTGGTCATCGTTCTAACCATGTCCACATAAAAGTTCCCAAGATTTCTGCTCTCATCTCTCCTTCCGGCAAAGCCCCTGAATATTGCCACAGCTACCACAGCTCCCGACGCAGCAGAGGTAAACTGCAGGAACTGTATTGCAACCATCTGGCTTAGATATGAAAGCGTGGAACCTCCCCCATAATGCTGAAGATTGGTATTGGATGAGAAAGAAGTCACAGTGTTGAATGCAAGTGACCAGTTTATGCCAGGGAATTTCATTGGGTTAAGAGGCAGCATACCCTGATAGGAAAGTATCACAAAGGATATTGCGGCTGTAAAAATGTTGAACACAAAGAGGCTGAGAAAATACTCCTTCCAGCCCATGTCCCTGTTTCTGTCAATCCCAAGTATGCGGTAAATAAGGTTCTCAAGCGGATCCAAGAACCAGTCAAGAAATGTTTTTTCGTTTTCATATACCTTCCTAAAATATTTCGAGAGTCCCCAAGCCAAGCTTATAATTATCGCCCAGACAAGTGCTGTTATAAGTAGATAACCAACTCCTATCATGATGGCTTACCCTCCCTCTTTACAAAGTATAAAAGCATTGAATCCCTCTCTGAATTTACACGTTTTAAGCTAGAAAAATTGCCAAGCCTAAAAGCATAGGTATCTAATATATTCGTCAAAATATAGCTAACATCTTTATTAATATCATCACGGTTCATAGTATTGCCTCCATAATTTAAATCAACAACTAAAATGACCCATAAAGGGCACAACCTATTGGTTTCTACTTTCTGGAGAAACGGTTTCGACTCTTGGGCCTTTCGCGGCGCTCAGAACGATTGAGCTAACTACACTCTTAACACCTGGAATTTTCATGATTTTGTTCTTAAGGGTATCCCGGAATTCTTCTATGCTTTTGGAACTGACTACAGTAGCTATGTCAAATTCCCCTGTTACTTCGTAAGCCTCTTCGACAGCGTCGAGCAGACAAAGCCCACGAACAACCTCTTCCACTTTCGTGGTGTCCACAAAAATATCGACTATTGCCGTCACTGGTTTGGTGTTTCTAGATTCAATCTCGACACTCATCTCTTTCGCTCCTCGTATTCTTCTGATATATTAATATATTTGCCTTTTAACAGTATCGACGATCTGAGTTAATCTTTAAAACGGCCAATACTATTCGCGTCCGGAAATATGCGAGAGCATTCTTCCTTCCAAAGGCTATAATTGTGCCTGTTTGAAACTTCTTTCTACTATTCGTTGTCAACCATGGTTATGCATGTTTCGATAAGCTTCATTAGAACCTATTGAAACCTAACTTCTCATAATAGAAAATATATCATGCCTGTTCCCCCATTTGCTCATACACAAGTGAGAAGCATCGAACAGGAATGGGCTTCCTCTTGGTCTTGATTTGGCACTCGTCCTGAACCCTGTCCATTGTTTGGACCTGCCATTGAATTTTGTATCTTGTAATTATGTAATCCAGGCCAACATCTGTTATGCTTGCATCAACGAATAAGCTGTAACGTTCATTTGATCTGCGGTTTTTCGTTTTACAATTGGTATTGTATTGATATGAAAGTCAATTGAATTTCAATCATTCATCTTTCTTTGTTGATGCGTAAAAAAGTTTACTTATCTATTCGTAACGGTGATTCTTAATGAGTATCAAGGAGAAGTATTCTTTTACTGAATGTTGTTATCGCCTCTTGATCTGCTTAGCTCAACATCATCTAAATGAGATTATTTAGTTTTAATAATTGCGAGTTTGGTAAAGTCCATGATATTCAGGCTTTGCTGAAGCTCAAGAATCATAAATTTTTCACCTTGAGAGAGGAATGTTCAGATTCATACCTTTAATGTGCCTTCGATGTGTCATGGGACAAGATTCATATGAAAAGGAACATTAAAGGCTCAACATGACTGAACAACCAAAGTCTCGGAGAGAGCTGGCAAGAAGCCTTGGCTTCAGGGATCTTTTCTTCCTTTCGTTTGGAGGTATGTCTCCTTTGCTTAGCATTTTGACCTATGGTGCTTTTGCGATTACTCTGGCAGGTTACGATGCACCACTTGTTATGATCATAGGCACACTGCTCGTTCTGGTCAATGGACTCTCGGTCACAAGACTTTCAAGAAGATTTTCTTCCTCTGGAGGATATTATACCTATGCTTTCCAGGCATTGTCTGCAAGAATAGGGTTTGACACCGGATGGATGTATATTTTTTACTCCGTCCTTTTTGGGACTGCCTACGTGATGGGTGCAGTCTTTATCCTGCATCTAGTATTCGGAATTCCAGTCTTTCTGGCACTGGCAATCATAGTAATTCCTTCGGTCACATTCCTGGTGATAGGCATAAGGTTGTCTTCCAGCTATGCACTATATGCAGTAGCCATAGAAATTTCCATAATGATAGCAATAGTAGTCGTGTCCTTTTTTGTGACAGAAGGGGCCGCTTATTTCCCCGATCCCACTATTTACCCCATCACCCCAGCCGATTTTTTTCTCGGAATACTGTTCGCAATGGGCATTCCTACAGGATATGGCTCCATTGCTCCAGTCTCGGGAGAAGTTAAGAATCCAAAGAAAGATGTTGGGAGAAGCGTTATTACAGTAATCCTCACAGGTGGCATCTTGTCAACGCTTTTCATATATGCATTTGCTAACCTTGTTCTGCAAACACACATCATAGTACCGATTGCAGATAAATTACCCATAATAAGTATATTGAAAAATAATTTCAGCAAGTATGGAATTTATTTATACTATGCTGTGGCAATTGCAACAATAAATGATGCTATCCTTGCTTTCCTTTCCTTTGGTTCTGCTGCTTCAAGGACAATTTTCAGAATGGGAGTTGATGGCTCATTTCCGAGTATATTTGGAAAAAAGGACAAAAGAAACACTCCATTAATCGCCATACTTTTTACCTCCTTATCGATGGTAATTCTTCCGCTTATTCTTCTCGGCTATGTGTCCGCTGAGACTGGTTTTATAATACTTGGTACTATTTCAGCTCTAGGAGGCCTTTTCATACACATAAGTGCCAATTTCTCCCTTATACGTATTGGATTGAGACGAGGGAAGAGACTGGCATTAAGGACAAAAAAGACTGTATTGGAAAGAACCAAGGATTATGATGAATTCATAATTGCCCTAATAGGTGCAGTTATCAGTTCTGTGGTCATGATTTACTCTGCATATTCTGCAGTAAGTGCATATACTACCATTTTTCTCGTATGGATAGTTATAGGCTTCGTATTATCTGAAGTGAAGAGTATTGTCACAAAAACCCCATACGAACTTGATATATCAAAAGAGGGACAGATAGTGGCACAGAATCTGGAGAATCTCAGTGTTAATGATAAAACAGTTAATACTATTGAGGCAATTTATTACCTAGACGATACTGCCAAGGTTGTAATCGACGGGCTTATATCCAAACATACCCCTTCAGCAGTAATAGTAAACAGAGACAGAATTCCTGTTGGCATTGCAAATATTGTTGACCTTCTACTTTTACCGGAAGGAACTGTGGAGATTATGAAAATGAGGCAGATACATCTGGAAAAGGCCATATCGGTAGATGAGAATAGAGACGTTGCTTCCGCACTGAGAATATTGAAGGAGAACAATGTTGACATACTCGCGATCGTTGACAGCAATGGAAAATGCATTGGAAGTGTTTCAGATAGAGAACTACTGCTGGGACTTGGCACAGTAGTGAATGATGTGGCCAGTTAATTTATTGGGTCTGTTCATTAAGGTCATAAGACGACTGGAGCTGGTCGGACCTGTGCAGTAAAAGATTTCGTGAAATTTATAAGATTTAATATTATCGAAACCATCTTGACACAAAGGAAAAAAAGGAAACGAGCAATATACACTTGATCTAAAACGAAGAACGGTAAGGCACACTTCCTGATAATTTGGAATGTTTCTCTTGAATGTAATTGAGGTAGTGAATGGGTGTGAGTCTGGTCTCCAGCGCATTGCTGTTAAAAGCGGTGAAAAAAATGGTGAGGACTAAGGAAAAATTTAAAAGATATTCAATCAAATTTAATTTTTTTTAATAGCACTTACAGTTTATGATCTCATCATTTTGTCGCTATTCCTGTACGATTTGACCTTCGCACTAGTAGGTAAAAAAAAATACCTTTGAACATACTTTTAATAAACATGGTCATTTTTCTGGCCCTTACATGGGCATATTTAATAAAAAGAAAAGAATGAATTTCAGTTAAAAATGAAGCGTTAAAACAATTTTTTGAATACTCTTGAATTCCTTCGGCTTAAGATCATAGAATAATATCCCTGCCTTATCCTTGAAAGAAGATCCATGGGCCCGATTGATTTGGGAAATCTTCCTCAATGATACCTGCAACTGATAGGCAAATACAGTAATATGATGCGTAAGGCCAGGATCTAAATGTTTCTACACTGAAATTGACATACTATGAAGCAATTGGTTTAAACAGCATTATTTACCGGTTGCCTAATTACACACAATTTGAGATGCCTGTATAGAGATCGCCTTAGTTTTAGAAATTTCCTTCGAGATTCAAAACTGCTGTTCTGAGATTCATTGCCTCTCTGATCCCTATATTGAGAGATATGCAATAAATGAAAGGATTAAGAGAAGGTAAGGCTGCAGCCCTTGAGAGTAACTTCATGGACTGCATGTCATGTCTCACCTTCCTGTCGCCTGACTGATAGAAGGATTCTTCGATATATGCCTTGATGTCTTTGGCCAGCTGTATGTCTTTCATTCCCAGACCGAGGAAGTAGTCATGAAGACCAAGTTCTTCAATGGTTTCCTTCTGTGTTTTCTTATAAATTGCCTTGAAAACTTTGCATGAAAGCCTTTCCAGATAGTCTTCATCCAAATGGTGATATTCCCCGGGTTCCTTAAGGAATTCATATACCTCGTCAATCTTCGAAAGGTTGATCTTGGTATAGATTGCAGCCTCCCTCTTGTCCAGAAACTTGTCGTATTTCACGCAGGCTTTCATCAGTTTCTCTGAAATGGTAATTATATCCGAAACATTCTCGCTTCGCTTCAACACCTTTGTGAGATTGTTAAAACGATCCTGATCGAGTATACTCAGATGAGTCTTTGATAACAGGTCGGAAGCCTCTTCAAACATCTGTTGAGTGATCAGGGACAATGCTATTGTCTCCACAGACTCTGCGTTCAAAAGATTCTTGTAGGTTTCGTAGAATTTGAATATCTCCTTGAACATACCCTGATTGAAAAGGTATTTCAAGACCTTTGAAAAGAGCACTTTCTTGTTATCAATTTGAGCATCAGTTTTGAAGAAGAGAGACGCGGAATTGATCATCTCCTCATATTTACTGCTTTCATCCAGTTTATCAACGAGAGCAGAAACAAGGGAATAATTTGAACTGCGCATTTTGAAAGATGACCTCAGTATTTCAAGGCTCTCTTCCAGCTTTCCATCAGAATTAAGCCTTGCACTGACGTCGAGGCTGATAGATGGATCGTATGTTCTTTTTGCAAGACTGATGAGATTGCTCTTTATGATTTTGTTATCCCAGTATTTGTCCACAACATCGTCCAGTATATCCACCATATCCAGACGTATCGTTGTGAGACCTTTAAGGATAGAACTGAGAGCATTCACATTCCCTGCGCTTGAATACAGCAGGATTTTGAGGCTGTCAGGAGCCTTTGAACTTTCCAGTTCCCTATAGGCAAGATCGTATTTCCCCTGATCAATCAATGCTCGGAGTAATCCATTTGTACCTTTACTACCGGAAGATGAATTTTTCATCTTCTCAAAATAATGCTGGGCAGCTTCAGGTTCTTTCAAACGAAGGTAAAAATTACCAACACTTTCGTATATGTCTATTGGAAATGAAAATCTTTCAAGATCGGATGAAACTAGTTCAAGGGACGCCCTGTCTTCAGCTTCCAGTGCTAAGTTAACAAACGCTATTGTATCATTTACGGTTTTCCTGGGCATTTCATATAATTCAGCCATGTGCTTCAGTGCGCCATGAATATTGCCCTGAGACCTCAGAAGCGATATCTTCACTCTGAGGGCTTCTTGTGTGTTTACAGCAGAATATTCTAGGATGTCCTGATAATTTGGCAACTCTTCCGGATACTTTTTGCTTATAACTTCGTAGGTCTTCATCCAGGGAACAAATAACCCTCCTCCATCCTTAACAAGTTGCTCCACCCTCGATATGAGTTGATCCTTGCCCATATCATTCCCTTCAAGATCAAGTAAGGTACCTTCTATGAGTGCTGAACCAGTAAGATCTCTTAAATTCTGGAGTTTCTTGATTTTTCCAGAACCTCCCATGGTACCATGAGTCACAAGGGAGAAATATTCGTAATAGGGATCATCGCACTTTGGTATTTCATCCATCAAAGCCTTAGCTTCTTCAACTTCCCCCATCCTGATCAATGAATTAACCACTGGATAGTTAAGGAACTGCACGTCTCGCTGACCGTATTCCTTGCCCTTTATACGCTGGTAGATTTCATCGACTTCTTCTTTTTCCATTTTATGCAGAGAACGTAGAAGTTCAACGGAGTCCTTCAGAAGAGATATGCATGAAGGTGGCAACTTCTCAGGTGCTTCCAACATGCCAACATTGAACATGAAAAAGTTTCTGAGGTATTCCATATACTCTTTTTCCCATTGAAAATTCTCCGGTTTCAGAGACTCTGGCCACTTCCACTGTAATCCGTTCCTAAAGCGTGAAAGCAGCTCTATGGTAATCTGGTCGTCCACCTGATCAAACTCAAGCCTATGAATGGATTCAACAACCTTTTCAGGAGATTTGTCAGCGATCAGGCTCAATACAGCATACTTCAGATCTTTTTTCTCCACAAAGACATTGGGAAGCTCACTGTAAAGCCGGCATATCATTGCCTTCTTGCCCTTTTCCCATAGCTCATTGACAAGAGAGGACAGATACTTTCTATCCTCGCTGTTCTCCATTATATACAGGATGGATGAGTTGAGAAATTCATTATCAACTCCTTCCAATTTTGAAAATTCAAGCTTCAGTTTCCTGACTTCTTTGAGATTTGAAAGACTATCTGGTATGAACCCCATGAAGGTTTTTGCCCTTTCCTTATTGCCAGACATCAGAAGCAGTCTTGACAGAGCAACATAGGTTAGAGGTGTGAAAGGATATTTAGATGAAAACGTGTCCAGGACTTCCAGAGCCGATCTGTAATTACCTGTCTCCTGACATGATACCATGAACGCTTCAGTTGCCGATGGCGATCGGGAGAGAACCTTTCTGTGGTCGCCCAATATTGCAATGATTCTTTCGAATTCACCTGATACATAAAGCGCTTGAATAAGAACTTCTATTGCTTCCTCGTTTTCAGGAGATTCGACCAGTACTCTGTTCAAAATATCAACGCTTCTCTGTGCCTCCCTTATTGTTAGAAAGAGTTTTGAGAGTCTGATAGACTGGAATTCGTCCATGGACATGCTGAAATCTGTTGTTCGGAGGATATTGGTCATTGTGGGAATGTCCATGTTTGAGTTCAGTGCCTCAAGATATTCCAGCGTGATCCCCACATCCTTTGGAAATTTGGCCCATAATAGTTTAAGAAACTTTGTGAGTTCCTTATGAGCATGTTTCGCATTGTAATTTTTTATGATCTGGCTGTCTATCACCGCTGAATGATTTTTAATATAACTGCTCATGATTTTATCGTCAAAAATCTCATTTGCGGATATCATTAATGCCAGATATTCCCAGTTATTGGCCAAACTGGCTATTTCATAAAGGTTTTCCAGAATGTCCTGAGAATTATAAACTGGATAGCCCAATTTCAGGAACTCAAGGCATTCTGCAGACTGAGCGGAATGAATAAGTGCCTTGGTATAATAAAACTGGAAAATATAGTTACTCCTGTCAACATTATACACAGTGCCTATGGATTCCGTGTCCCAGATTTCAAGAAAGTTCCACATGTCTTTTAAGAGAATTTCCAGCTTACCCAGGAGTTCGGTATCACCAATCGATGATATATCTGACAGACCTCCTTTTAGAAGATTCAAAATGGATTGAGCAATACTCTTTTTTTTACCGAGATCAACTGTATTTGTGAATTGCTCGAAAAACAAATTAAATCGTGCTTTGGGTTCGTCAGAAATTGTCATCTATATTAGATTATAGCTTTGAGATATAATAATTTGATCGCAATCGGGTGTGAAGAAATTTGAATGAACTCATTTATTTAACTGTTCCAGATACATATTTTTGAGTGCAACATATTCAAGAGCATTTAGTTTGGCCATATCAATGTGGGATTCTGATGTTTTTTTCAACGATGCAGGTAGACCTGCAATCATGGAATAATCCGGGAAAGATGCATTTTGCAAAACGACAGCACCAGCTGCCACTATGGAACCTTTTCCGATATGAGCTCCGTTCATTACAATGGCCCCCATTCCTATTATGCAATAATCCTCAACCGTGCAACCATGAACAACGGCGTTATGGCCCACTGAGACGTAATCACCAACAGTTACATCAAACCCTGGATCGCAATGGAATGTACAGTTGTCCTGTACATTTGAGCAATTTCCTATGGTTATTTTTCCAATGTCGGCTCGAATAGATGCAAAATCAAATACAGAACAGTCGTCGCCTAAGGTAACATCTCCTCGTATTGATGACTTATCAGAAATGAAACAATTTTTTCCAACCTTCATACAATCAACCTTTGTACATTATGTCATTAAATTTAAATTGATTAGGTTCCCCTTATGAGGTGGAGAGACATATTCAATAAGAAATTTCTGTGTAAGATTAATAAATAAGAATGTAATGGGCACCAAAAGGTAGACTTAATGGCGCGAATGCATACTAGAAAGAAAGGAAAATCAGGCTCAAAGCATTCATTCTATGGTGAAGGACACCAGTGGGTTCAACAGAGCCCCAAGGAGCTCGAAGAGGCTGTTGTTCAACTGAGGAATGAAGGTCTTACATCTTCACAAATAGGTATCAAACTTAGAGACTCCTATGGAGTTCCAAGAGTAAAATCTGTATTAAATGAGAAAATAGGAGATATCTTGGAAAAGAACAAAATTGCACCTGAAGTTCCAGAGGATCTGATGAGTCTTATAAATAGATATAAAAGGGTTTCAGTTCACATGAACCTGAATAAAAATGACTTGAGCAACGGAAGAAAGCGTGCATTGATTATGTCTAAAATGCTCAGGCTTGTAAGATATTATAAGACAAATGGTTATCTAAAGCACGAATGGGAACTGAACAAAGTTCTGAAATGATAGGCGAGATCGTTGGAGAAGACTTCAACAGTCTTCTAAAGAAAGGCGTTGATTTTTTTAAGAAGAACGAATATATAAGATTACTTGCGCACTATGACGGCGATGGGACAAGTGCTGCAATTATCTTGACAAAACTTTGCGTAAGAAATGGAAAAAAATTTCATTTGGGTTTTGTAAAGGATCTTTCCCCTGAAGGTTTCTCAAAAAGAATTGAAGAGGAGCCTAACCTCCCAACAATTATTGTGGATGCAGGTTCAGATCAGATAAGGTTTCTCAAGGATCACACAGATAATATAATGGTCCTTGATCACCACTTTTATTCCCCCACGGATAACAGAGCTTTGAATATAAATGCCAGAGATTTCAGCATCGATGGCACAAGGGAAGCCTGTGGCGCGACCATGGCGTTTATTTTTGCTCTTGCAGTGGATGAAGAAAATAAGGATCTGATCCCATACATGCTATCAGGATGCATAGCCGACAAACAAGATATGGGAGGTTTCAGAGGCATAAATGAAAAGCTTATAGAAAAATATGGTTCTGGCCTCACGAAGCAACATACACTGAGTCTATCAGGACAGACAATTCTTGATGCTATTGTGTATTCCATAGAACCATTTTTTAAGGGCCTGACAGGTGATTTGGAGAACACTAAAAAAGCGCTTGACGAGATGAAAATAGACCCTGATAAAAACCTTGATTCACTTACTGAAAATGAGAGAAATAAACTGACTTCTTTTTTAACATATAAACTCTCAATTCAGGGTTGCCAATCTGAAGCTATGTCATATATAGAAAGAGATGAGTTCTTTCTGGATGATGGATTAACAGCTTCCATGCTTTCCCGCATAATAGATGCAAATTCAAAAAACGGCGACAATAACATTCCAGTGGAATATTTCCTTGGAAACACTTCGCTTAGGGATGAAATGATGGGTAACTTGAAAAAATATGATACAAAACTGATTGACTATATCTTGAGATCAATGAAATCTATGACACAGGAAAAAAATATACAGTTTTTCTATGCGCCCGGATCAGAAATGGCAGGAGCCATATCAGGTCAACTGATGCTTTATCTCGCAAACCAGACAAAACCTATTTTTGGCTTCAATGCCGGAGAGACTCAAACACTTATATCCTCCAGGGGAAACAGAAGAATGGTTGAGAGAGGACTGAATCTGTCCAGCGTTATGAGTGAATGCTCACAAAAAGTTGGCGGCAGCGGTGGAGGGCATGATATAGCCGCAGGCGGATCAATACCCAAGGGTACTGAGAGGCAGTTCATAGAGTTGGTGGACCAGATGGTTGGGCTCCAGCTGAAATAAATGTCGTTTTAATACCAATATGAACCCTGAATTGCTATTGAACTTAAAGTAACTCTTAAAGGATAAATCTTTTAACGAGATTTGATATCTTGAGTAACATATGACCCGGTTGGGAATATATACTCACAACCTGAGATTTTATTATAATATGCTCGGGGAGTTGAGAAGATGGGAACTTCCAGTTGTATCCCTGAAAGCTGGAACAGATTCCCCCAAGGATGTGCCTGTGATCTTCAGTTCAAGAAATGACTTGCTTTTTTTCCCCAATCAAATCAGAGGAGATATCCCTATAGAGATGATCAGGCACGTTCTACCGAAAATCTTAGGAGAAGGGCTATTTGGACAGATCATAATCGGTATTGATCCAGGCCCCAAGCCAGGGGTAGCGGTTCTGGCGGATAATATCCTTCTTGAAGCCCGTGAATTTGTAGAAATGCATCTTTTAAGAGAATTTGTAAATCAGGTGAAGGAACACTATGAATATGAAGATATCCTGCTGAGAATTGGCCACGGAGATAAACCCAATAGGGATAAAATTGTAAATGTCCTTCTTCCAGTGGGAATTAGAATCATTATTGTAAATGAAGAGGGTACAAGTATGCCTCATCAAACCCATGATAATATAATTTCAGCAGCAAGAATTGCAGATATAGATAGATTCAATAGAACCGGTAGAAAAAATATTGTTGGGAAAACAAGGAGAACTCAACTGGAAGAGGAGTTTGTGACGATAAAAAATTATATTTAATTATTTTTTTGCAATCTTTTTCTCCTTGGTTTTTCTAGTTCTCCACTTTGGTTGTTTTGTTCGCCTGCCGGTTGCTGAAGTAACAGTTAAGAATACCATGAATATCACGACGATTCCTGCAATATAGTAAAACCAAGAATAATTCGGCGGGTGTCCATAATAGAATGTCTCCGTATATTTGCTGATCCCAGAATATGCTTGTGCTGAACCAGGTACTACAGACACTTCCAGAGTGTTTTTCCCCTGAGACACGAGATTTGCAGGTATAGTTATATTTACCGTTTTCCTGCCGTTTGCAGCAATTTCCTTCACGTCCACGATGCCCAGAGCGTTTCCTCCATTTACATAGAATCCTACAGGTATGTTAGAATAAGCAACTGAAGCAGTGTTCGTTATACTTGCATACAGCGTGATAGGATCGTATATTGCTGAGGTAAATGATGAACTCGCTGATACAGGCGTCCCCTGGTAGGTTGCCTTCACACAGATCAAACCATAGACAGTTTGATTGGCAACAGATGGAGCAGTAATATTGAACTCAAAATAACCTGTTGAAGATTTTATTGCTTTCGCGGCTGAGGGAGATAGTCCGGTAACATCGTTTGCGGAAAGATACAAAACTGCAGAATAATTGGAATATCCCTTTGTGGAATTCACAAATATATGGTAGGATTCGCCGGTATATTCATAGGTATGACTGGGCGTTATGCTAATATGCAACCCGGAAAGAGTAGATTGGCTTTTCTCAGTCAGATGTGCTCCTGTTGAGGATTGTGCCTGCATCCCTATTGTTCCATAAACAGCTATAAATGATCCACTGAGGATCAATATCATCAATGCGAATATTAGCATAGCTTTTGAAATTGTGCTTTTCACTTCTTTCTCCTCCCTCTTAGCGATATTGTTGCGAGACCGCCTATTACAGCCACTGCTATTATTAAAAGTCCATATTCAATGGGAAGGAAAGGATTTTCCACATAATTGCTTATTATTCCTACACCAACTGGATGCCCGGTGACCAACGGAGCTCCTTGCGGAGTAAAGGTATAATTCTCCCATGTAAAATTATTATCATTACGGAGAGACGTTCTTATTTCCACAGGTATATTCTTATCGGCTGCTGCAGCTGTAACTGGCCTCAAAATAACTTCCACAGTTTTAGCCTGGGAATAGTTGAGCGTTATGTTTGTTATTTCATGCCCATTGAACAACAAAGCAGCATTCCAATGAAGTGAGGAGTTTAGAATCTGAGCATTGAAAACTTTCAGTGAAACGGTTTCGTTTACGTTTCCCGTGTTTGTCAACTTCAGATAATAGGTCGCATTGCCGTTAACATATGTAGGTACAGGATATCTTGAACTGAGAGAGTATGCTTTCATTTCAGTAATGTTTATGGTTGCATAGAGTGTTTCGTGCCCGCCAGTGTAGCTAACATCAATTGGAATCTTGTTAACGCCTGCCTTCACCAGCTGAGTGTTGTTGACAGTCATATTTGTGCTGAATGTTCCATTAATAGGTATATTTGAAAACCTCGAAGTTGAGAAGACTTCTTTCCATGCAGAAGAACCTGAACTTAAGGTGAAACTCTCATTGCTGTTCAGGTGGTTTAATACAGTTATTCTGTAAGTGGTGGAACCAAATTCGTTAACTGTTGAAACTATATTCTGCTTTATTGAGAGATTGCCTATGAGGATCTTTTGTAAATTTAATTGAACATTTTTGTTAACATATGTTGTTGTGGTAACGGAACTGCTATACGCATAATATGTACTGAATCCATTTACAGTAGTGCTTGATGACAAATAAGCAGAGAATGTGAAATTGCCCACTGGCAAGATGATGGAATTACCATTTGAAGCCACTTTTAGAAGAGCGTTGTCCCTGGTAATATTAACCATAAGACTAGAAGATTTCCCAGATACTGTCGTTGCTATAGTTATGGAATGAGCTGAGACCACTGTCATATTTTGATGGGCCGTCATTTGATATGGACTGATATGAAGTGTGCCAACCTGCGCCATCATACTCTGGCTAGAGTATGCATAATATGTGTAATTACCCTTCATTACGTGAAGGTAAAAATTCCCATTCGCATTTGTAACGTTGGAGTAGACAATATTACCATCATGGAATAGTTCCACATTGAAAGCTGCATTAGATAGCCCCATCTTATTTGATACAGAACCCATTAAAGTGGTTAGATACGTATGATTTGTCAATGCTAAAGTGATACGCTCAGAAGAGGTGAGCGTTATACTTTCGTGACCTGTAATTAAAAACTGTGCGGTGCTGTTAGATAAATAATCCATCGCTGAGACCTCATATGAACCCTGCGGAAGAAGGATTGAACTTGATGTTGTGGAAATGTTAAGTCCATTGAAATTAAGGTAAAATGTATTGCTGCCTTTCATGGTATTAGAAATAGTAAGCTCATAGGATGGCTCGAGAACTGCAGTCAGGGTGTAGTTTTGATTTATATAAACATGTTGAATGGATGTCAATGAACCGTATACAGAGTAAACAGTATAGTTTCCTGGAACTAAGTATCCCGTATAATGTATCAACGTTCCATTTGGATAAAAGAACTGGGCGCTTTTAGCGTTGCTTACTGAGAGTGAAACCAATGAATGATAGTACAGGACCACTGAGGATGTTGAACTGGAAATATGCATAAGTGGTGTATAACTCTGAAGAAGCATGTTTCCTCCGGACGCTACTACAACATAACTTCCCTGTGCCAGGCTCAGATTAGCATACCCGTTTACTATGTTAGCCCCATAATGCCCGACACCATAGAAGGATACTTTCCCATTCAGCGGTGCACTTAGGGTTTTCGGCATGAATTTTACGCTTACACTATGTGAAGTTATAACGATCGGTACAGTGCTATCTGCTGCAACGTTGTCCAATTTAGCATAACTTCCATGTGCATACGCAAACATAGATACTCCGGATATGGTTGATGAGGGAAGATAAACCTGCGCATAACCCGCGGCAATTTGAGAGAACTCATACGGTGAATTTGAAAGGTTGAAAAATGCAACTCCAGAATTAATCTGAGAATTAGCATTGAAATCTGATGCTATGCTTGGGTTATATACACCAACTTGAACAACCTTTGAACTGTAAATTTGTAAGTAAACATTTCCCAGGGTGTTTACAGATTGTGTTGTAGAACCAAAATAATTAGCCCCACTCTTGGAAAGTTCGGCGATGAATGTGTAAGTATCCCCAGTTGGTAGATGGAGAGTCAAATTAGAAGTGCTGGTTGCCTCAGTAAATATGACATTGTGCCCTACCATCGCTCCCACCTCACCTGAATAGTCTCCTATCTTCACGGAGTTAAACATAATAGTTGTGTTCACGACTTTCATCGCGTTGAGAGTTAGATCAGTATTGGAGTTAATATTGAGTGAAGTGAATACGCCTAACCCAGATTGACTGTCATAAATAGTGTAAAACCCAGTTGGCAATATTCCACTGAATTTATTATCTCCGGTTTGCGTGAGATTATATTTGGAAGCCAGATTTCCATTTCTGTAAAGAGCCAAATCACTAACGTTTGGGAAGTTTTGGACTGTAATGTTGACATAATTTCCGGATGTAAGATTTAAACTCACAGTGTTTGTAGTGTTCAAACCGGTAAGATTCAACCTTTTAGATTCTGAAACAAGTTGGCCTGAAACAGCTTTGAATTTGTAGTTGCCCGAATTTAAATATTGAGTTATTGTAGAATTGGAGTTTGTAGTTTGAGATTTGCCATTAACAGTTACGACCGCCCCATCCACAGATTTACCATAAGCATCCACCTTAATTATCACCTTGTTGAGCGAGACACCTATATTTTCCTGTTTGAATGAATTGTTTGCTATCTGAACTGTGTTTATATTACTGTACGTTGCTGAGGGAGTTTCCACCGATATGGAGTAAACTCCTAAGGGCAAGTTATTCAATGTGTAATTTCCATTGTTTATAGATTGGTTATACTCTACATCCGTTGTTTGATTTGTGAATGTTACAGTTCCTGACTTCACAACTGAAGAGCTTGCTCCATTAATTACGACACTACCATAAACACTGGTGTTTGCTACCTTAAGATTTTCCTGGAAATAGTAATTTGGCAGACCTGTTGTCATGTTAATGCCAGATGTTTCCCTTAGAGCCTTTGTCTGACTTACAAATATGTGCTTCCCATAGAGATAATTGGCACCTGTGAGGTATTCCTTGTTCAATTTGCCATAAGAAAATACTATAGTGTCATTTCCGGGTAACCCTGTCAGGTTGTAATAACCGTTCTTATTGGTTAACACTGTCTGATGAGGAATTTTGTACTGGTCATATACAGTTACTCTAACACCAGATACTGGGAGTCCATTTGGAGTAATTACCTGACCAGATATTACTGCACCTGGGAAGTATCTTAAGATTGGATCAGAGGAGGTTATAATGGAAGATAGTTGAGGGAAAATCAATGCCACACCCTTTCCTTCCTTTTGAAGTGTATAAGCTTCCTTCAAAGGCAGTATTTTGAAAGCGCTGGGGTGAGCACTGTAATTGGTATAGGGATTGTATGGTACGCCTTCATAACATATTTCGAAATTGCTCATATTAAAAGCTGGTTCCATGGTGTACTGCGAGGATCCATAATCCAAACCGGGAAGGCCGTTCGTCTGACCTGCTGCTGAAGGTGGTAAGCCAATCATGGCCTTATATATTGTAGTGTTGTAAAATGCGGGTGTGTAAACCAGTTGATAACCTGTTGGAACTGCTGTTGACGGTGTTTGATTCAGAGGATAGGTACCTGTGGTTGTTTGAACATAGATCTGATAGTAATTGTAAGGTACCACGGCACCGGTATTTGAAACATAGGACGGAGTGTCAGTAAGGTATGCTGGAGCATAAAATGTTCCTGTATCAAGGCCAGAGAGCGGGAAGAGTGTATGATCCACCTGTATGTACTGTATGCTATAACCGGTCGCATGCTGAACTGATTGATATAAATCTACAAGGTCTGTCAGAGTCAATTTAGATGCCAGTTGACCTTTTACCAAGGCATAATAGGCATTTGCACTCGTTATTGAAGGGCTGAATGAACCGTATACTGAACTGTTATCCATTATCCATTGCTTATAGTTCAGTGGATTTTTGTAAATGTCTTTCATAAGAACAAGATCATTGCTGGTAAGATATTGAGAAAGAGCAGCTTTCATTGCCGGTGAATACGATCCACTGTTATTCAGAAAGTTTTCCTGCATCAATCTGCTTATGAATAGGGAAACTATCTGTGATTCGTTTGTGGACAACAGTATCTGACCGGCTATCTGATAAGCTTGCTGGAAATCGTCTGCTACTGTAGGATGTTTGCCCTGGCACAACTCCTGGAATCCATAATCCCACCAATTCACATAAGCAGGTTTATTGGCGAGAGATTCGTTTGCTTGCTGAGTGGCTAACCAATTCAATGACATGGAGAGCGGAGAAGAATCGTTTACGATCTGTGAGCCTGTAGTCCCAAAATAAGTACTTACATTTGCTTGATATGTAGCTGGTCTTGCAAAGGCAGGTAATGAACTGTAAACCTCATGATTTACACTTGGAGCACTGTTCGCAGGTACGGAAGTTCCTATAACTGCCAGACCTGATGGAATAAGTATGCCAAAGACCACTACGATTACAAAGATGGCCTGAATCCAGTTCAAGTTCCCCTTTATACCAGCCCTCTTTCTGAAAGCTTTTTTTGTTCTGGTATCGTCCTTTACGCCGGAAATTTTTACCATTCTCGCGAACTCGTAGAGCATCAATCCTCCAAGAATTGCATATGCAGGAGAAGCAGTTATGTTAAATCTTGCAGCTTCGAAGCTCATGTATATAGACACAATTGAGAAAACTAACAGGAAGAAATATGATTCTTTCCTCTCCTTTGCATATCTGTAGACTGCAACACAGATTCCACCAAGTCCGAGAACGAATTGTGCCACACCAAATCCTGAAATATATTGACCCAGAGCTGGTGCTTGCGCCTCAGCTATGGTTGAATAGAGACGACTCTTTATGAAATACCCATCTCCAGTTATTATATCAGTAAACATATGATGATCAACAACTGAGAGGGCACCCACGAACGCAGAAACCAGTATTATGATCAAGGGCATGGATATAATCCATGGCTTTCTACCAAGAATACTGATGATGAGACCTAGGAAAATAATCCCAATACCAATTACCAAAGGAGCAATAAACCAAGCCGCTGGGTCATTATTAGCTCCGTAATAATAGTACGCACCCATGGCAAAGGATATTGCCACAAATAAAGTTGTTATGAACACTATGTATCCAGTGTTTCTTGACAGTACAAGGTTCAAGATGAACTGAACGATTACATATATGGCAAGAATTGCCAGAATATAAGCATGCCCCTGCCATGAAAGCATAAGGGCACCATAAGAAGCTCCAGCAAATAATGCATAAAACACGGATTTCTGGTTATTTTTAAAATATTGCATTATACTTGAACCATATGATCTGAAATTCATCAAACTTCCCTGAATTATCCTATCTTTTCCAGCAAATTTTACAGATCTTTCAAAGAAGTAAATCGCAAAAAATGCAAAAATAAGTTCTGGTGTATGCATTCTTCCATCTGATAGAATACCAGATGTTAGATTACTTGGCATCATGGTATACAGAACTGCACCCAGCATTCCAGCTTTCCGTCCAACTACGCTTTTTCCCAGAAGATAAACTGGAATGATTAGCAAAGCTCCAAATACTGCATCAAATTCCATGAAGATGAAATATGCTGCATGCAATGCTCCGCCAAGAATTGGAGCTGTTATTTCAGCTATAAAAGCGATCATCCAGTGGAAGAAAAGAGGTCTTGGATCGCCTGAAGAAATAGGATAATTTAGTCCTGCGGTATGCAGAAGCGATACATGGTGCGTTATTATATATGATATGACATACCAATTGAAGTATGGGTCACTGCCTCCGGAAAAATTTAGATTTCCATTGGTGAATGATGGTCCCCACATAAAATAGTTTGATAGGAACAGGTAGAGCGCCACCAGCATTGTTATTCCGGCAAACTCCCAGTTCCTACTGAACCATTTCTTTAGCTTGTAAATAGACTGATTATCTTGGAGTTCCATTTTTTTACTACCGAAAACGCTAATACAATCGAACTATTAAAACGTTTAATAAAAGAGACCAAGTCATTTCTTCGGTAATTTCAATAAGTTAAAGACCTTATTCTATTCCGACATTTATATGGTATACATGTATACGAGAAAATGGTGCCGCATGGATTCAGTTATATTGTGGATCCAAAGACTGTGGTGATGATGCTTACACTCCTATCCTATACGCCTATGGAAAATTCTAGATATGAAACTGGCAGTGTAAGCTGATGTTCAGTTATTTCCTTGGGGCTCACTTCACCAATTATTCCTTTGGTGATAAGACTATTCGTATGGAACTTTGCACACCGTCCCTCTATGAAATGCGTATCTCTCTCCGATTTTACTTCTGCGATTTCCATTCCCGTAGATTTTATTATCAGGTCAAGAACGCCTTTAATTTCACTGTAAGATGCCTCAGGACCACAGCTTATGCAAGCCACCCGTGTTTCCTGAGTACCATTGTTTATGATCTCTCCAATTTCGAAAAGCCTCTGTGGATAAGAAGCCGATCGATTCAACTCTAGAAAGTTTATTAACCCATGCCAGAGGGTATCTCTTATAGTGGAAAAATCCTCACTTTTCGGATTTATGATCTTTATTTGATCAGCATTGAAACTTTCTTTAGAAAGAATAAAACTCTTAATCTCCTGGAAATTAGCTGAAGCAAGTAAATATCTAAAATTGTTTTCCAACTCCCGCGAAGGAGAAGGAGAACCGGTGATGGTGGACTGCATGACCCTTTCGGTTATGTTTGAAAACCCGTATGATTTGAGATAATCTTCTATGACATCCACCTCACCCATCACATCAATCCTTTCGAAGGGCACCTTGAACCTGAGAGTTTTTTCTTTCATCAGATCAGAAAAAGTGTAACCCATTCTTCCCAGGGTTTTCTTTATGGAATCCATTTCAAAATTTTTAATACCCGATAATTTTTCAAGGTTGTTAACGTCCATTGTTACATAATCTACATAACTCTCAACGATTGAAGGTTTTACAGTTTTTGTGCTGGCTATGCCTATATCAATTCCCTTGCTTAAGAAATATCCCATAAGAAGTTTGCACGCCAATTTCAAAGATTGCTCAGATGTTGCAGTTATATCCACAAGATATCTTGATGTTGCATTATCAACTCTGGTTCGGAAAGAATTGAACATGGGTGGAACAGATATGATCCCTTCCTTATCCTGCAATATAATTATATTAGAATTATGGTTGTCCCCATATTTTTTCCCTTTTTCATGCTCGGACATCAATTGTGAGAGAGTACCTTCGATCCCATCAAATGCTTTGAACGAGGTATTTCCATTTCCCTGCGCATAAGATATTGGTCCATTAACTTTATTGGCATCATGAACACCAACCGCAAATTTCTTTCTCTGTTTCCCCACCGTTTCAGACAATTTATCCGCATAATCGAGAAAATCCGTTCGGAGGATATTTACAATCGAATCGGGAATTGGTGATTCTGTTCTAAACAATGCCAGATACGGTCTTGACTTGACAATCTCTTCGTTTATGATCATATCCAAGTCTCCGATGTTCCCATTTCTGATGTTTTTAAAGTGGTATTTAGACATGGCATTGTGAATACTCAACAGAGAGTACAGATCCGGCCGATCTGGATTCAACTCTATCTTTATTTCCCTGTCATCTTTTTCAAACGTAAAACCTATGACTCTTGAAAACTCCTGAATTTTAATTTCCCATTCCTTACCAAACAGCGCCTCAACATCTGACCTTTTATTCCTTATGACTACCATTTGCCCTATTCCTCATCTTTTCCTTTCATCTGGTCATTGGTTGAATTCACCTTTTTTGCGGTGTATTCTTTCAAAACACTTCTAATAAGATCATCTATAGAGATGGCTTCTCCCTTTTCAATAATCTCGTTAAGATCACTTACCATCTTTTTGGTCAATTGTACCTCAACTCTCTTACTTAACCCCGTGTCAAGATATTTATCAATAAACTCTCTTAGCGCCATTCGTATTATTTCCGAAATGCTTTCAAAATTATGTTTATCCATGATTGATTCCATATTAATCATATCTGACTCGGATAATCTTATAGTTATTCTGTAAGGTACTGACATTGATCTGCTCCTCTAATTGATCTCGCTAAGGACTATTACAATATAAATTTTTGTTCTATAAACAGCAAGAGTTTTGCACAGATATCAGCTTCAGTAGATAGTTGAGTAATGAACTAGTTATGAACACTCAAATTTCATGACCTGTCTTGGAGCTTCCGCTAAAACTAACTCGGCTTTGTTTGACAATGGCCTTTAAAAAGTTGTATCAACGTTTCGGAGTGAGCTACGCATAACTTGTAAATTTTCATTAGTTAGCCTTTTCCATATCTTAGAACAAAGTATCAGTTTCCGTTATAGATCTGTTTGTAGTTATTAGTGCTAATTACTTTCAGCTAAATTAGGAAGATAACCCATTCATAATTACAGAGATAGAAGTGAAAACTGAAGTCATTCCAGTAACTCTCAATTGTGTATCAACACAACTAGTTTACGATCTGGTGAATTTTATATAACTTTTATCTTAAATTGCTACAGTTTTAATCAAAAAACTTTCGACTTTTTAGCTTTCAAAACTACAAAATACTTTTATGACAGTAACGTCTACTTGATTAGGGTAGATGAAAAAATGATAGCTCTAGAAGAAAGAAACAAATATCCTGAAGTTCGCTTTGCAAGCGACTTTGAGATTAGTAAGAATGCGCCTTTTAAGACCGTGGAAGAATTCATGGGAGCAATGAGAAATCTTGTTTCTGAAGACATGATGCTTCTCAGAGTAACAGAGAGCCTTTGTCCAATTTGTGTCGATGATGAGAAATTTGACCAGATGAGAATCGCCGCTATAGTTTACGAGAGTGCTGGTGAAGTTAGACTCATAAAAGAATGCTCTGAACACGGCATAACGAAAGAGAAGTACTGGGAAGACTATGATATGTACCAGGA
>JAJZAR010000110.1 GCA_021799315.1 Thermoplasmata archaeon
TCCACTCTTGACATTGTCACATTCCCGTTGATAAGCAGCGGTGATACCAGTAGGATGTACTTAGAAGTCCATCCTTTGTCTTGAATCTGTTCTTGAACAGCCACGACTGTATTGAGAAATGCTGTTTGAAATGTTTCTCGCATCTCTGGACAAATTGAAAAATTAATTAAGATACACATGGTTCATTTGCCTTATAAATGACAGCAAGAAAAGTGTACAGACCGGAAGAGAAGATGAAGATCGTCATGGAGGGTCTCAGCGGGACAATATCCGTTTCCGATCTATGCAGAAAGTATGAAATAAAGCCTGCAAGGTTCTACTACTGGAAGGATCAGGTCATGAACAGTGCCCAGGATATATTCCAGAATCGTGGAAGAAAGATTGATGAGGATCGAATCAGAGCGGAAAAGGATGATGAGATTGCAAGGCTCAAGGCGACCATTGCTGAGGTCGTCCAGGAAAACCTTGAGATCAAAAAAAGATTGGAGAACGCTTGCAGAGGAGGGGACAGACATGAGATCAGTATTCTATGACATACACAGAACAGTCATGAATGCTCAGGAACATGGAGGATACTCCTTAAAATCTACGCTGAAGATGCTTGGAATATCCAGATCCTGGTACTATGAACAGCTTGGCATTTCACCACTTCTTGACGGAAGATTCAATGCCATGGCAATAAGAAATGATGATGAGTGGATTGTGGTGGGATTCAAGCGTAGAAATCCAAGGATGTCATTCAGGGAAATAGATTACACCCTGATTGATGAGGATATGGCATATCTTTCACCTTCAGCTGTGTACAGGATACTGAAAAAACACAATTTAATAACGCCATGGAACCGCAAAACATGGGAATCCACCCGTCCTGAACATGCAAAAACACCGGATGAAAGATGGCAGACTGACATCATGTACGTAAGGATAGATGGCAGGTTCTTCTACCTCATCATCTTCATAGATGAATATTCCAGATACATAGTGCATCACGCCCTTCTCACAACGATGGACGCTGATTCAGTATCACTGGAAGCACAGACAGCAATAGACAAACTGAGGAGAGATTCCCTTGGATTACCGGTAATACAGAGCGACAACGGATCATCATTCATTGCCATTGAATTCAAATCAGTATTGAGACAGAACAACCTGACGCAGAAACTCATAAGGCCCCATACACCTGAACAGAATGGAATTGTAGAGAGGGCAAACAAGACAATGCGTGAATCAATGCTGCCCCTGGTACTGACAGATTATGAACAGGCAAAATCAGAGATCTTAAGGATCATAGAACAGTACAACAATGAGAGAAGGCATTCCTCACTGAACTTTCTCACACCAAGACAGTATTACAGGGGAAATCCTGCTGAAATCCTGAGGATAAGGGAATCGAAGATAGAGAGGGCAAGAATATTAAGGAGGGAAAGAAATATGAAAGAACGGAATGGAGGTGAAACGGCGGGAACTGTCTCTTAATTGTTTTCACCATTTGTCCGGAACTGTGAGAAACAGTACAGTGTGGATTCCTGTAGATCGTCCAGAATCGATTCAACGAAGTTTCCGGTCTTTGAATCCTTCAGCACTGCACGGTATTTCTCCGTACCGTCAATGTGCACATACTGTTCATCATAAACAAAGTAACCGGATGATTCCATAATGCTTCTTTCCTGTGGCGGAACATTCCTCCTGACAGTTTCATGTGATATGACCGTGTTTCCAATTATACGAAACAGATCTGCAGCCTTTCTGAGTGATGTCTTCACTCTTGTTTTAATTCTTTTATTACGCATATCATCTGGAAAATGTTTTCCATAACCGTAATTTGGTGGCCTTGCCACAAATGAATATCTGCAGTCACTGCAGATATACTTCTGCATCCTGAACACTGTACCATTTTCCATTGTCCTGAAACATGTTCCGTTTCTCGCAACATTCCCTGAACTGCATTGAGGACATACAGGGTTCATGAAACTCATAAGATCATTCTCCTTCAGTTCCAGATCCATGACAGGAGTATTATTCAGGATAAAAACTGGGGAAGAGTCAAAAATGTAAAGTTGTCAAGTGAGGTTGAAACTCTTCTGAACTCGGTGTATGGCGCTTTCCTCAGCCACATGTAATGGAATGACTCTATCATATTTCATGCTTTCGGCCAGGCGTAATGAATTGTGGAAAAATCAACTAATTTTTGACAATGTCGCTGAGGAGAAAAGTTCTTTTGTATCCTTCACATTACACAACGGGGGGTTATTTTGTGTCTTCATAATACAATATTAATCCCCCTAATTTTAAGTTGTCTGCCAGGATAAATAAATAATGAGAACCTTTTGTATGGTAATAAACTACATTCCCGATGAATTATGCATGTCTGATCCGGTTGGACATTCGGAGAGTGTGAATTGAAACAAAGATAGAAGAACAATAAAATACTTCTTTAGAATAAACTGAAAATGAATATTCTTATTACCAGCCATGAAAGCTTGCTCCCTATGGTAGGAGGTAATAGGAAAGCGATGTATTCCTCAGCAAGGATATTGTCAGAACTTGGTCACAATGTAACTTTCATCTCTTGGGGAGAAGAACAATCTTATACTAAGTATTTGGCAAAAATAAAGGTAATTCATCGGATGACAAAAACTTCAAATGATGTTTATAAACAATTTGGAGCAAACACAAGTCTGCCAGATCTAATTTACCAAATAGGGTCTGAGCTTGGTATTCCTCAAATTCTATCCTTGCTCTCTAGGGGGCCTGTCGCTCCGTCACTCTTTGATATTGACCTTAATAATTTTGATTTAATTATTAAAGAAGGTCCGGATATGAATAGCCTAATAAACGGTGGTCACGAAAGCATCCCTAAAGTCTATAGACTTCATTGGCTTGGATTGCCCACCTACGTAAGAAATTTGAACAATTGGAAGGAATTCACTCGCCCAGAGAAAATAGACAATTTATTCCTCCCTCTGAGTATAAAAAAATTTATTGATTATATAGTTACTAACATAGAGCTAAGTACCCTCGAAAGTGGCAATATCTTGACGGTATCTACCATGGATGAAGCCAAGGCAATACAACACAAACCAGATATTAGTCACTTGAAGACAGTAACTTTGCCGATTATATCTGATGATAGAAATCTAGAAAAATGTAAAAAGAGCATGGAATTTTTTGAAGCCAGACCTTATGTTATCTTTTTTTCAACTCAAAATAGAAGTTCTGAGTTCGCTGTTTTGTATATATATAGACTTAGTAAATTAATGCCCAGTATAAATTTTGTGATCGTTGGAAAGATAAATGTGAATCAAAATATCCCAACCAATACACCTAACTATAAAATCTTGGGTTATTTAGCCGAATCAGAATTCTACGATCTCATAAAGAATGCAACCGCAATAATTTTTCCTAAAATCTACGGTCACGGCCTACAGATGAAATTAGTAGAATCTTTTCGTTTCCATAAACCAATTATCACAACGTCACCTTTATATAACGAACTTCCAGACTTAAGAGAAGGCGACGATATCATTGTGGAGGATGACCCAGAGACATTCGGACATGCCATTGAACAGGTACTTGACTCGGACGGACTGCAAAGGAAATTGAACTACAACTCCAAAAAGTATTATGAAAGTCATCTATCCCCGGAAGCCCATAAAAATGGTTTGCGTAATTATCTGGAGAAAGTTATCTCTACTGGTGTGTAGGCAATGGATAGCATCGTAGTAAATAGGTGTTTTTCATCTTTTACAGGAGCAATACTATGTTGACTCAAGATTCGGATCAGACGAACATTAAATTGCCTTTTATCAGCATCGTGATTCCCACTTATAACAGAGTTGAAATGTTAAAAGATCTTATAATTAGCATCAAGCAAAGTTCATATCCACAGAACAAGATCGAAATAATTGTGGTGGATGACAACTCAGCCGACGGGACAAGTCAGGTCATCACCTCGCTCTTTCCAGAAATAATTACCATAAGAAATGAAAGGAATATGCTACAATCATACGGGCGTCAAATTGGGTTGACAAAATCCAGTGGGGATTTCATTGTTTTCATCGATGATGACAATGTTGTAGATAAAGGGATGTTAGAAAAACTCATAACCTTTATGGTAAATAACCCGAGTTGCGGAATAAGTTCCCCTCTCCAGTTGTACTACAAGTCAGATTTGATATGGTTTGCTGGTTCAAAAAGGAATATGTACACTGGAATGACTAAATACTTGTATCACAAGAGTAAAATTTCCGAAATAAAATTACCAGAATATATAGAGACAGATGATATACCAAACTGCTTTATTATAAAAAAATATACAATTGAAAAACTTCGAGTAGAATTCGATTATCGTTCATTCCCAAGAAGATATGAAGAATCCGACTTTGCTTATAAGATACGTAGAGCAGGTTATCAGGCTATATGTTGTACTAAGGCTGTAGAGTGGCATAAGATCAGGGACATCAAGACACAAGGACTGGAATCTGAAGACAGGGTTTATAATTATGGAAGGAGCAGAGTAATATTCCACCACAAATATTCTAGTAAGTCTGAATTTCTAATATTTTCACTTATATTCAACCCCTTAATAACTGCCTATTATGCTTGGCAATTTCTATACTATTTCCACTCTTACCGTTCCGTTAGAATGTTCAAAGCATATCTGAAGGGACTAGTTTTAGCGTACCTGACTCTTTCCTAAAAGGAAATTTCGTAATAGATTGTCATTCTCATTATTGGTGTTAGAGATTAGTTTTTCTTGTAGTTTGGAATAATGGTGTTTTCCTGATATTTGATTTGGTTTGATCACATAGGGATTGCGTGATAATAATATATCCAAGTTAGATCCTCGAAACGTTATCATCAGGCAGTAATGTATAATAGAGTAGAACTCTGTCGTTACACAGAGCCCCCTCGTCGAACAGTGCTGGCGGTTTTCCCGCACACTGCTCACCGACTGCGTTCATGACATAGTATTATGGCGTTTTCCCAGAAAGGTATGTGGTTTTGTATCCATAATTGAGAGATCATCCGGAATGTCCCTGTTTTTCCATGTACGTGGTTTGTTGTGCTG
>JAJZAR010000009.1 GCA_021799315.1 Thermoplasmata archaeon
GGGAGACCCCGCTCCGGTCCAAAGGATACGTTCATAAAGAGGATGATAATGACTATGTAAGATCGGAAGGCTGACCTGAGAATTTACATGCGTGTTATATGCATTTTCAGAGATGCTTGAAGATGACGAAATATAGAACTCCAAGTTATCACCGCAGTATGAAATAAGAATCACTTGCACAAATCCTTCAGTGAAGGTTTTGAAGCGAAGACGTCTATGTATTCATTCTCTGAAAGTTTCTTGCTTCCAAGGAAGGCTTCCTTTCCATTATACTTCAGGTTGACCCATTTACCATTATAAAATATTTCACGGTCTACCTTCCCAAATAGATATATGCTGTTTGATATCAGAGCAACTGAATTCTCCATCATGAAAAGTGGGATATCTCCTTCGGATTCTATTCTTCTATGTCCTTCATATATCTTTCCAGACTGAAATTCATACCATTTTCCCGTGGGAAGATAGAGCTCCCTGCTTTTCATCCCGCTTTTCAACACCGGCGCAAGCAGGAGTTCCTCTCCCAGCATGTATTGATCATTTACTGTAAATATACCATTTTCATCGGGAAAATTGTATGCCAGTGGTCTTATAATTGGAGATGCACTCCTTTCCGATTCTCTGGCTTTCCATAGCATATGAGGTACAAGGTTATGTCTCATGGAAAGAATTTCCTTAAACCTTTCTCGATAATAATCGTCAAATATGTAAAGCTCCTGATCATTGCCCTCCTTTACCTTATGGTTCCGGTATATGGGGAAAAAAAGTGCCATCTGGTAAAATCTCAGAACAAGTTCCGGAGTTGAATACCCAAGAAAGCCTCCAAGGTCGCACCCCACGTAGGGCACACCTGAAACGCTTAAAGATGTGAGCAGTGGTATCTGTAATCCCACATTTTCAAAATCAGATGAACCGTCCCCACTCCATATGGCTGCATACTTCTGAATACCTGCATAGGCAGATCTTGTGAGTATAAATTTGTCATCTCCAGGAATGCCGTTAAAAGTTGCCCTTGCCTCTGCAAGCGCATACATATTGTGCACATCTTTGTGTGAAACTTTCTTTCCTTCGATATGGTGAACAGCGTCCTCGCTTATGGTTCTGTTTGGTGTATTGTGGATAGAGGGCTCATTCATATCCAGCCAGATGCCGCCATAGCCATCTTTCATGAAAGTTGAAACTAGGCTCTTCCATGATTCCTCAGCTTCAGGGTTGAGGAAATCTGGGAATACACATTTTCCGGGCCAAACATCGCCCGTAAACAAATCACCATTTGAAGTTTCAACATATGAACCAAGTAATTTGCGGAATATGGAAAAATTCTGGTCAGCTTTCACTCCAGGATCTATTATGGGAATGACTTTTACCCCCTTCTTTGACAAATTTTCAACCATTTCCTTCATATGGTGGAAACGTGTTTGGTCTGCAGTGAATATCCTGTATTCATCCATATAATCTATATCCAGATAGACAGCTCCCACACTGGTTGGACCGAAGGCGTGGAGGTAATTATCAACAACCTCCTCAACTCTCTCCTGCGGGTAATAGGAATATTTTGATATCTGATGTTCAAGCGCCCATTCGGGGAGTTGAAATGGCATACCGGTTATACTGGAGTATTTTTGAAGTATCTCATCAAAAGAATTACCACCAAATATGTAAAAATCAAAGTTCTCTGATTCTATGGTAATCACAATATTGTTGTAATCCTTAACACCGCTATCTATGATTATCCTGCCTGGATAATTGACAAAAAATCCTTCAACTTTTCCCTTATTGTATTTCATAAAGAACGGAATTGATGAGTATAGAGGATCTCTTCCAAGAGAATAGTTATAGTTATCATAGTTCCACATCTCAACCCGGGTTCTCTTTCTTTCAACGGGAAGTGCCTTTTCCCCAAGCCCAATTATATGATCGGCTTCTGAAAGAGGTATAATTATGGATGTGATGCCCTTTTCAACTGTAGCTTCTATACCATATTTCTGCAAATTGACTGGACCAATGCTTTCAGAAACAGAATAGTAATTTCCGGAAAGTAGAATATCGCCCTTCCCAAAGGAAAATCTTGCAATGTCTCCCTTTTGCGATGAAAGTTTTGCCATGTCTGATGAGTTATCTGGGCTATAAATCCCTTTATAATTTAGTGATACTTTGCATAAGACCTTGGTCTTCATTGACAAATGATACGCTTCACGTTTTTCTTAACAGCAGAGATAGAAGACAGAATTGACAAAAAACTTTTAACTCCATTTCTGCGGGTTTAGATGTTATTATGTTCTTACGCACATCAAAGAACAAAACAGGTGAAAAAACTATTTTCTTGAAAGACAATCAGGGCATACGCAGTCATTGCATAATCGAGATATTTCTTTACGTGTATTCGGTTCCACCTTAACTGTGGTACACCAACAGATGAAGGGTGCACCACATGTAAAAACTGTTCCGCACATTTCGCAGGTTTTAGTAACAGGCATAATTGTTCATAAATGTCTCATATTTACATTTTCTCTTCACTCTGCACTCCAGAATTTGAGTTTCTGTAAACAGTATTTAAATCACACCATTGTAAGATCTGGTTAATCAACAATGTACCGATTTCTCGTAGATTTTTATAACGGAAGACAAAATGGTAGTTAACGCATTCATCCTTTCTCTTTCAGGCGCAGCTCTATGGGGGCTTTCTGGGACAGCATCTGATGCTCTTTTCAGAATATTTGGAATGAATCCTCTGGCCCTTCTCGGCGCAAGAATGACCATCGCTGGTGGATTAATGCTGCTAATATTTCGTCCCAAATTCCCATGGGAAATGAAGTTTCTCTTTCTTCTCTATACTGCCACCTCAATCATACTTCAGTTCTCTTACCTTGAAACAATATATCTTTCCAGCGCTCCCACTGCTACCTTCCTCCAATTTATGTATTTCCCCATGGTGGTGATATATGAGGTTTTGCGCCGGAAATTGAAATCGGGATTAAGGATAACCCTGGGTCTAATCAGTGCTATGGCTGGTATCACTCTCCTTACGGTTGATTTTGAGGGTGGATTAAGAATAAGCTTTGCGGCTCTGGTTATTGGACTCATATGTGCTGCATCGGCGGCTGCCTACACCATTTTATCTTCGCCTCTTGTTCAAAAATACGGTTCTAAAACCATCGTTTCATGGAGTTTTGCCCTTGGATCAATAGTTGCTTTTCCCATAGGATATGGTTCCCTTTCAAGATTCCTTACATCAATGCCAGAGGATGAGTTAATTGAGGCCATTTTGCTTATAATTTTTGTGAGCATATTTGGAACATTGATTGCCTTTACACTTTATTCTCAAGGTATGAAACATATTTCCTCTTCTTCGGCTTCAGTTGCAGGCTCCCTTGAACCAGTGTCAGCATCACTAAGCTCGTCCATTTTCCTTGGAGAAGTACTTGGACCCTTACAGTATGTGGGTGGTTTCCTCATTATTTGTTCCATAATATTATCTCAGCTAGGAATCTCGAAACAGAAAAAAACAGGGAATAAGATACGAAAATTCATAAAATTGAGAGTCAAATAATTATTGGAATGCAACTTCTATGAGACTGACCCCTTCACTTTTTTCTGCCTCTTCATATGCCTTTTTAAATGATTCACCATCAGTTGAGAGAAAGTAGTTGCAAGCAAAACTTTTTGCAAGGAGATTGAAGTCGGGGTTTGTAAAATGTATATAATTTGGTTTGAGACCGGCATCTATCTGATGTTTTTCTATGAGGCTCAGTGTGCAGTCATTAAAAATAACGCATGTGAATTTGAGCCCCAATCTCTTTGCAGTTTCCAGTTCCTGAACATTCATGAGGAAACCACCGTCTCCTGACACAGACACCACAGACAGCTTATCGTTTGCCACCTTCGCACCTATGGATGCAGGGAGAGCCCCACCCATTGAGGCAAATCCATTATAAATTATGGTTCTGTCCGGTGATTTTGGATGGTAAAATCTGCTGATCCACACCTTGTGAAGACCAACATCAGATATGAGAAGAGTGTTCTCTGTGCTCAATTCATTGAGCTGTTTTATAATTTCCTTTGCAAGAGCTTCCTTACCCTCCCCCGGTGACTCTATGTATTCCTTTCTCCGCTGCCTGATGTCTTTGTATTCCCTACTTATCTCTCTTCTGTGAACATGCTTGGCAAGTGTTTTTAGAGAGAATTCCATGTCGCCTACCATATCATAGGATACTGGAAAATGCTCATCAACCTCAGCCTGCGTCATGGATATATTTATTATTCTTCTGGAAGAATCTTTGTTCCATATAACAGGATCGTATTCCACCATGTCGAATCCTATGGCAATTATGAGGTCCGAATTTATCAAGGGTCGCAACTTGTTTGGATATGGTCTGCCCCCGACCACAAAGAAATTGGCCTGATCATCATAGGGAACAATGCCCTTTGCCATAAATGTGGTTACAATAGGTACATTGGTCTCGTGCACAAATTCCTTCACACTGTTCCATACAGAAAATCGTACAACACCATTTCCCGCGAGAATGATTGGATTTTTAGCACGATTGATTTCTTCCGCTGCTTTCTTTATAATAGAAACATTGGATTCAAAAATGGCCTCATCAGGTATGGGTATCATTTTTTCACTGACAGTCTCCAGTTTCCCTATATCCTCAGGTAGCTGGATATGCGAAGCACCTCTTGTCTCCTTCATGGACATTGCAAACGCTTTTCTTACAATCTCTGGAATACTCTCTGGAACTAATATTGCCCGGTTATATTTTGTTACTCCAGAAAAAAGTGCAAGAGTGTCAACGTTCTGATGAGATTCCTTGTGTAATCTATCTCGAGGAGCCTGAGCTGTGATTGCTATAAGTGGCACCTTGTCGAGATGGGCATTGGCAACACCTGTGAGCAGATTTGTGGCGCCAGGTCCTAAAGTGGAAAGACACACACCAGGACGCTTTTTCACTCTAGCATAGGCATCTGCCATAAAAGCGGCGCCCTGTTCATGTCGAGTCAGTATGAAATCAATATTAGAATTGGCAATGGAATCAAGCAGATCAATATTTTCTTCACCGGGAATACCAAAAATGTGTTTGACATCTTCGTTCAGAAGAGCCTTAACGAACAGATCACTTCCCTTCATAATACGTTATTATTGAATCAGGTTTAACGTTTGCGAAAATAGAATTTCAAGATACACAGAGAGGGTCTTTACGAATAGTTTACCTTTGAGTGGGTGTTTTGCCTATAAACGATCAAAATAATTCCAAGTTTAAACGCAATATATAGGTATAAAGAATTCTCATTTGCAATACTGGTCGATTTTCGTTGATTCCAATTATACCAATATGCTATCTTTCTTCGCTGTTAGTCTTTTTTTAAAAACTATGAAACATCGAGAAATGATAGTCTTCAACACTGTTTGTCCCCTTCATTATGAGATTAAAAATTAAATGAAAAAGAACTTATTGAATCCAAACGGTTCTGAAATTTGTGAATTCCAGGATGCCGAACTTTGACAGTTCCCTACCGTAACCGCTCTTCTTCACGCCCCCAAAGGGAACTCGTGCATCCGATGCCACAACCTTATTGACAAATACCATTCCGGACTTTACAAGAGGGATCAGTTTTTCAGCCTTTTCCTGACTTCCCCATATGCTTGCACCAAGGCCAAAGGAGGTTTCATTGGCAATCTCAGCAGCTTCATCCAGTGTGCTGAACTCTTTGAAAATAGCCACGGGTCCAAAGACCTCCTCCTGAAATGAGAAATCTGTCCTCGCAATTGTTGGTGCAACAATATTTCCACTGGATTCCCCCATTGTTTCAACATTTCCGACTTTCTGAAGTGCTTTAATTTGATTTCTCACTGTTTCAGCCTGGTTTGAGGACGATAATGGACCAATGAATGTCTTGTCCTGAAGTTGATCCCCCAGTACAGACTTATGGAAGTTTTCCTTCATGAGATCATAAAATTGTGAAGAAATGGATTTGCTTACAATGAATCTCTTGGACGCAATGCAACTCTGACCATTGTTCTGCAACCTTGCATAACTGCTCTGTTTGGCAGCTTCCTCAAGATCTGCATCATCAAGCACGATGAAAGGATCGGATCCCCCAAGCTCAAGAACAGCCTTCTTTATATGCTTGCCTGCTTCAGCTGCGAGGGCACTTCCTGCCTTTTCTGATCCAGTAAATGAAATGCCGTCTGAATACTTTACCGCAGAAAGGGCCTTGCTTCCAGGCACCTTGATAACCCTGAAGAGAGGCGTGTCAAATATCTCTTCCATTTTCAACGCGCTGCCTGTAACAATAGATGCATGTTTCAGCACAATGCCATTTCCGGCAACCATTGCAGGTACCGCGGCTCGCATGAACTGCCACAGTGGAAAATTCCATGGCATTACAAGATATATGGTGCCCAATGGCTCAAAGTGCACATAGCTCTTCGTTGCCTCTGTTTCTATGATCTGGTCACCGAGAAATTTCTTGCCCATTTCACAGAAATATTCTGTCATGTTTATGCTTTTGTCTATCTCTGCTCTGCTCTGCGATATGGGCTTCCCCATCTCCGAAGACATGATTCTGGCAAGATTTTCTTTTTCCTTTTTAAATCTTGGAACAACTTCTTTCTTAAGAAATATTATGCGGTCATCTATGCTCTTTGACCATTGAGGCTGGACGTCATTAACCTGTTTGAATATATTTCTCACAACATCATCTAAATCCTCGTCATAATCACCAATCTTACTGTTATCATACGGATTAAAAGTTTCAATTACCATAATATTCAATGGGATTCAGGCATAAATGTGTTATGCATATTTAACAAGGTTTTCCACCGCTCTCTTCTGGAACGCAGTTTCAGTCTCTGTTTGATGGGGCACTACATTACCTCTCAGTGCTTCCCTACCCATTATGATTTCAGCTTTCCTTAGCATATCGGAGTCCCTGTAAATCATAATAGGTGTTGGTCCAGTATCTGCAGTCACAAAGAATGACCCTTCTGATTGCTCTGCAAGTTTCAGCAGAGCGAACATTTTTTCATTAAGTATGCTGATTCCTCTGGCCAAAAGGACCGAATGCATGAGAAGCATGTCATTCATTGCTGACCTTGCAAGCATTTCCGGATCAAAATGATTTTCTATGATATTCAGCAGTGACTGAAACTTCACCTTTCCCCACTGTTCATAGAAAGGTGACTGTGTGGCAATACCGTGAACATTCTCAGTCTTTATGGGGTTCGGTGTGGGAAAGGATGCGATGTGAAAATCTCCCATGTCCTCCCGTACCCTTATTGCATGATTCATTTCTGGATCAATGCCTTCATAGGATTGCCATAATCCTACGCCATTGACCACTGATCGTGTTCCCGATCCTGAAACTAGCCTTGCGATTGAGGAGATAAAGCTGGTGGAAGGATCCTTGAACATGAGATTACAGAGAGCCATTGCAGTAGCTCCTGCAAACGCTGCTGATTCTCCCATACCCTTTGCAGAACCGTATTTTTTATCCTGCTCAATATAAAATGCGAAATGATCACTGATTTTGAACAGGCTTCTAAACACATCCAGAGCACCAATAGCCCTTAGAAGATGGGATGTATTCTCTTTACCGTCTAAAATTACTCTGTCTTTATGAGAAAGACATACAGCAACATTAACCGTGATAAAATTGTGAGTTAAGGAGATTGAAGGAAAGTTTGCAACCTTTAATCGTGAATCGTTATAACCAAGAAATTTCTCAATGCCCGTGATTCCGTTGGCTCTTCCGTAGCATATTATGTCCTTTTTTTTGAGTTCGGGCGTTTCAAATCCAAAGGAAAGGTTTGTATCCCTTTGAATCGCCGATCTGAACCTATCTAACTCGTGGCCAAACCTTACCATGTGGCCTTCACCCTTTCTTTCACATGATCAATTATCTGGTTTCTTGTTTCAATGTAATTTAAGTTTTTAAAAATACTTATTCTGTAAAGGTTGCATTGCCTGATCGATTCTCTTTTCATAAGATCGTATTTATCCAGGTTCTCAGATAATCTCTGCCCAGGAGATCCGAAATGCGTGTAGTTCTGCCGCTCATTAAGTCTAGATGTGTGAATGGTTCTATCTGGAATGTCGATGTAAAAGCATAAGATTCTATCCAATATCTCTTTGATCTGGTCCGGTATAAAGTAAAGGGTCTCTATAATAAGAGGTTCCCCATTTGCAATGGCTCTTCTAATAATTTCCACGGTTGACCTGTTTACAATCTTACCCTGCTCCAGGAAACCTTTGACTATGGTTTCGTCTGTCATGGCTCCAAATGGTTTCCATGCATCATATACACTATTATGCAGTATGTTTTCCTTGGGCAGAATAGGCCTTATGGCCTCCCGGATATAATCTCCTGAGAGAACAATATTTACACCAATCTCCCTTGCAATATATCCTGAAATACTTGTCTTTCCCACCCCGGGAATACCTCCCACAAGTATGATGGGAACACGTTTGTCATTGATCATTCTGATCACCATCCCATTAGAGATATAATATCTCTGCTATCAAGTATATATGAAAAACGACTCAGTATTTCCAGAGCACTGAAATGTTTCCTTTCTGATGGGCAAGAAACACAGTCAGAAACAATTATGGGAATTTTTGAACGATCCACGGCTTCCAGTGCGTTCACAAGAATCTCTGTTTCTGTGTCAAACCCTGTTATAATAAAATAATCACATTGTCTATCATCTAGCAACTTTTCAACCTTATTATCTCTCCAGAGAGATACTGTATCAGTTTTGCACCTTATCGACCTCATATTGAGTTTTTTCTGCATTGCATCATGATCTTCAATAAATTTCCTTTCAGTAGCCGTAAGATTTCTATCACCCAATATTTCAACCCGCTCGTTTAGGTAGCCATTGAACGCCGGGTCTTGGCCTCTGTATATTGAATCAGGTGTTGTTATGGAAATGCTTTCTATCTTTCTGGAATTGATGAGTTCGTCTATGACCTCGTATGCCATCATAACCTCCATCTTGCTGAAAATCCTTTTAAATCGATCCTGTGTGTTATTTATATCAAGATGTATGAAATTTTTTTCCTGCAATATTATTCCCAAATCCTTTAAACTCAAGATGCTCAAAATCGTATATATTTATACTTAAAATTCATTGTGATTAATGATAACAGAAATTCTTAATTAGTAAGATAGGCTACATAACTAATGAGTGCGTTAGAAATATTTCTGATTTTTATTATAATCGTAATAGTATTGATATTACTCTCAGGTCTTCACATCCTGAGAGAGTGGGATCGAGCACCTGTGCTGACCTTAGGTAGATTTGCCGGTATAAAGGGACCTGGTATAATTTATGTAACTCCTTTCATATCAAAGATACCTGTCATAATGAGTCTTAGAATTCAGGCTGTAGCTTTCAAGACTGATGCGACATTTACCAACGACAATGTGCCAGTAAACTGTGATTCTGTGATGTATTATCAGATCATAGACCCACAAAAAGCTGTGCTTAACATCGAAAACTTTGCCAGTGCAACAAGCCTTTCGGCTCAGACAACCTTGAGAGAAGTCATTGGAAAGTACTCCTTTGATGAGATTCTTTCGGAGAGAGAGAAAGTTGGAGAAGGAGCTAGGGCCATAATAGATGAAAAAACAGAACACTGGGGGATAAAGGTTTCATCTGTAGAGATAAGAGATGTAGTTGTTCCACAATCACTGCAGGAAGCCATGTCGAGACAGGCATCTGCCGAAAGAGAGAGAAGGTCAAGAGTTACTTTGGCTCTTGCAGAAGTGGAGGCAGCTTCCAAGATGGTTGAAGCCTCAAAAATGTATGTTGAAAACCCACAGGCTCTACAACTGAGATGGATGAACATACTGTATGAAATCGGTCTGGAAGGAAAGGGTACATTGATGATGATACCAGCGAATACCCTTACTGCAGGTGTCACAAACTTTGGCCTGTCTGAATTTGCAAAGATACAGAATGACAAGAACAGAGGACCAAGCAGCGGTTCCTCTGAGTAAATTTTTTAATATTCCACAGATGTATGGGTTGCCTGTCAACTGACGAACCTGTATACAACAATATTTATATCCTAAAAAACATCTTCTCAATTATGAACAGCATGAAATTGGAAAACGGCATGTACGGATGCAAAATGTGCGGAACAGAACACAACTCTGAGATAGAAGCAATACAGTGTGGTTGCGCCTTTGACTGAGGCCTTTTAGATATCCGCTTCTAAGTTATTGGTGTAAATCGTTTCAACCATATCCATTATCTCCTCTGGTGTGAGTTGATCTACCCGGAGATCAAGCCTGTTCTGTGGTGCATCCTGCAATATATTTTTTATTTTCTTTCGTTTTTGTGAGAAGAGTTTTGCCAGAGTATTGTTTGTGTATTCTCTTGGTATTTTTATTATATTCTCGCGTTTCACAAGTTCCAGTATGGCACTGTCGACCTTTGGAACAGGCGAAAAACTGTTTCTGCTAACTGCTTTTATAAGTTTTATATGAAAATTGAGGTTAGAAAACACCGTTAGTTTTGTGTAATTGGGTGTTGAAGGTTTAGCAATTAAGGACTGTGCAAACTCTTTTTGAACCATTATGATAGCTTTCTTGAAGTTCATTTCAGCTATTCGTCCCAATATGGGCGAGGAGATATGATATGGGATGTTGCCAATTATCTGCTCAAATTCTGGAAGTTCGCACTCAAGGAAATTCCCATGTATAATCAATAACCTGCCCTGCTGAACAAGGTCAAAAAATTTAGCGTTTAGAATTTCAACAAACCTGTGATCGCTTTCAACGACTGTGACCTGCGGAAAAATTTCAAGAAGGAGTTCGGTTAATGCTCCATCCCCTGGTCCTATTTCAAGAACATTGTTTGAAGGATCGAGTAGGGATACCTCATACTGGGCTATGTTTCTATCATTTAGAAAAACTTGCCCATATTTTTTATTATATTGTTTCATTGTCGTACAAAGATCCTGTATTTATCGTTCTTTCCACTAATCTCTTCCACAATGCGAAGTGCAATCATTTTCTCTGGATGATGCACGGTTTTTACCCTGTCAGTGAGATCTTTGAATGATGAAAATGGTTGCTTCTTTCGTTCATCGATGATTGCCCACATTGTTTTATTTCCCAACCCCTGAAGAAGCTCCAGAGTGTGCATTCTGGAATTTATTGAATCAGCTTTATTGAAGAAATTTATAAAGGTAGCTTCCTGGGATTTTATTATGGATTCCAATATGAATGGAAGTTCGGTTATGGCGGATGATGTGAGTTCATCATATCCAATCCTTCTCTTTACAGTCATTATTTTGTCTCTCTTCGCCAGATCCTTCCCAATGTAAACACGGTCACCAACTGTTATTATGGCCTCATCCTTCGGGATCATTTCCAGCAATTTGAATTCTGATTCCCCTACACCAAGAACAAGTGGAGAACGATTGAATGTGCGGTCTGATGTTCTGCCCTGTCTAAGATTATCTAAAATAAAAGCAAATTCTTCCATATGATCACTGCAATCCCTTCAAATAATCAATTATACTACTTAAAACTTCATCATCGATTATAGCTTTATATGAATTTAGAATTGCAATGAACTGTTCCGTATCGCCTGGAAGAATATCGACCAACTTAACACATATTTCTTCAGGGAGTTTGGACATGTCCATAATTTTTTTGACTGCTTCCTTGGCTTCCTTGGAACTGAGAACTGAGAACGAACGAGCGTACTCAAACTCTTTGGCTTCTTCTGGGCTGTCATCCTTCCTGCTCTGCAGCAGTTCTCTCGCTTCTGAAATGGGAATATATTGTATCTTCATTTTATACCTTGATCTTCCTAAGGTGGACTGGATCGGCAAGTACGACTTTTTTAACTCCGCCTACTTTTACTGCGAGTAAATAACATCTTCCCTGCATGCCTTCGATTACTCCTGTAAACCCCTGAAAGTTGTGGAAAGGCATACCTTTATGCACTGATGGATTTATGTTTACAGCAACATAATCCCCCATTTCGAATTTTCTCATGAAAGAGTTTACTCTTGGCATTCCCCTATCCTTTATGTTCTTTGTCATGGTCATTCTTGAACCAGATCGTGAACCGTGAGACATTTTAACCATTTGATCACCGTAAGATTTCTATTACATCCAACTCTTCTATCCTGACTTCTTTAGAGAGTAATTCTGAGAGACTGGGTTTTGTTCGTCCTTCATCTCCGCTTATCAGTTCCTTTATGTAGGTTCCTGCCTCCGCTTCAATAGTGAGGATTATAGACCCATCTGATTCTATCTGTGGTTTTATATCTATTATTTTTCTCTCTCTTATCAGGTCAGATCTGGATATACTTACTCGTAATGGCGTCCTTTGATATATAACTTTCCCGATTAATTCTTTGGTTGCCTCGGATACCTGTGCAAAATTATCCTCTCCTCTCAGACTAATTTTTGCATTGTAGATCTTTGCGTGTCTATCGGATTTTATTTTCACCACCTCCTCCTTACTGGAAAATCTTAAATTGCATACTTCCACCCCCTCTTTCTGATCATTTATGATGTCCTCCACTTTCTTGAGAACCAGCGTTCTTATTACCGGATCGTGGACTTCGAGCACAAACTCTCTTCCATTTCCAAGCATCCTGACGTCCACATCCTCTCTCCCTGCCCCATGCAATGCATAATCCTTTCCCTTTGACATTGCAATTATGGGAGCCCCTATGAGAGATTCCACTGTCCTTGTTTCCTCAGAATATTTTATCCATCGAGTTTGAGGGATACCTCGTATGTATTTTCTGTATGTTCCGTAGATGTATAGAGATTTTATTTGGAGATCTACGGACATAAATTCAGTGTTCACCTTGATCATAATTTCCGGGTTTACCCTGTCAAATTCCTTGCGCATTCTTTCAAGGACAACCTTGCCTAGCTCCCTTGAGAATTCCTTCTTAATTGGCTCCCCTTTGGAACCGCATAGCTCCTGATAATTTTTTTCCAATGTCAGCGTTTCTTGACTGAATGTGGATCCAACAAGCATACTGTTGAATTCAAAATTTTTAGTCATACGCTCTATCTCTGAAGCATATGTATCTATTTCACTGAAAATACCCTTGCAGATAGAACATTCAACCTCGGAGACAAGCTCAAGCTTTGCACCCATGGATTCTGCGACAAAGGCTATGGATTCTCCACGTTTAAAATTGTCCAGTTCGTGCCCAACCTGTGCAAATAACCTACCGGTACAACGGGTACAAATATGAAACGTATTTACACGTTCCAGTATTTCCTTGAAATCCATCATCTGGAGTTCGTCAGTTTTTCGATATTAGGTCTTTCCTTCAGGAAAATTCTGGACCCACATTCGCATTCTATCTCATTGGTGCCCAGAGATTTTTCCAGAATTCTGCCGCATCTTATACATTTATACTGCACTGTCTACCATTCCTTCTCTTGTTTTCTGGGAGATCTCAGGGTTATAAGATCCTCCAGCAAATTTATAGTCGCAATGCCTGCACTCCCAGATACCTGAGGCTATGCGCACAACCTTGATCTGCTTGCATTTGGGGCATTCATACTTCAACTTCTTCTGCTTGTAAATTTCGCTCCAGTTCTTCCTTACCGTTACCCCGTATCTGGGGCCAAATCTCCCTGCGGGACCTACTTTTAGAGTTCTTCTTGACATCTATATCACCTGTTTGATGTAAGCTCTTACATCCTTTCCTGCTTTATCCGAGATAGCAATTGCCTTTTTAACCTCATCTATTGTAAAGGTTCCAGAATTCCCTTTTTGCATGGCACACAGGTTTCCGTTATCATTAAGAGTAACTGTTAGTCTTGCGGATGCCATCTGTTCCTCTTCCAGATCTGGATCGCAGAGGAGCTCCGTACCTATTTTGGATACTGTAACGGCAACCGGTAATGATCTTACGGGCAGTTTCTGCTCCTTTTTATCATCGTCTGTTTTGTAATATGCAGTACTGAGAGCGGATGCAACGCCCATCGTGCAAGCATCGATGAGGTTCCCATCATAATCAAGAATATCTATGTCCACGAAAACTATCATCACTTTCTTTCCTGGCTCTACACAGAGTTTTTCCAGATCGATCATCTTGCTTTCTCTAATTCCTCTATCAACAACTCTTGCAATTTCAATGGACTCATCATTTGGAGGGCCTGGCTCAAAGGTGGGAAATGCCATGGGAAGCAATTCCACGTTTGTTGTCAATACTCCCTGATTGGGAGTATCTGGGAACGGTTCTCCTGATTCAACCTTTATGCCAACCAGTATCTTCGTATTCCCCAGATTAACGAATGCAGAACCATTGGCCCTGGGTATGTAGTTTGTCTGAATACTTATCTTTCTGAATTCATCCAGTTTTCTTCCGTCCGATCTCACGCCTTCCTTCAATTTTGTTTCTATGTATCCTCTCTTTATTTCAGAAAGAACTGCACTTCCATCCTTAGGCATTATTCTTCACTCCCCTCAATTTCTGGATAATTTTCTCCTTTATACTTTTCTACCAACGCGTTCCTCTGAATCTCTGCAATTCTCTCTGAAGCGTTCAATACCATGGAGGTTGCCATGTCGAATTCCTCCATGGTAAGGTCGCCGTCCATCTGCAACAGCACAACTTCCTTTCCCTTGGAGAGAACAGCCATAGGTACATCTGCCTGCCCAAAGTTGTCCTCATCCTTCGATAAATCCAGAACTATTCTTCCTTCCACTTTTCCCACGGCACATCCAACAACCATATCTCGCATTGGAATGCCTGCTGCGGCTATTGCAACAGAAGCAGCCGTAAGGCTTGCGATTCTGGTTCCGGCATCTGCCTGCAACACCTCAATGAACACATCAATCTGCGTTCTTGGAAATTTTTCTACCATAACAGCAGCTGAAAGTGCCTCAGAAATCACCTTTGATATTTCAGTGGATCTTCGGTCTGGTCCAGGCCTCTTTCTCTCATCTACTGAGAAAGCTGCCATGTTATATCTTGCCTTTATCACGGCCTTCTCAATATCCTGTGTGTGTTTGGGGTAAGCCTCTCTTGGGCCGTATACAGCGACCATGATCTTATTGCCTCCCCATTCCATAAGAACACTTCCATCTGCTCTCTGCAGCACATCTGTAGTTATTCGTATGGGTCTCAGTTCCTCATCCCCTCTTCCGTCAAGTCTTCTTCCATTTTCATCGATTAATTTCATATCACTGGGCGTTCCCATGATTTTCACCTTTGTTATCTTTTAAAAATTGCGTCATTCTTTCAGTTAATCCAATTGTATGAGCTTCTCTTTCTATGATCTTTATTGCTTCTACGGCTTTTTGAACATGTTCCGGTTCGCCATCTATCCAGATGAGTCCATTCTGACCAATGATGATTCTGGTGCTTGTGGCATCCTTTACCATGTTTATCATTGCACCATTCTTTCCTATTATTCTTGGCACCTTTGGTGAAGGAACTGAGATGATGGTGCCCCCTTCCAGTTTTCTGAGCCCAATGCCGGGTTCCTTCATTGTAATCCAGCTCTCCTTTACCTCGTTCAGATTCATTATTTTCGCAAAAATATAATCTCCGGGAACAAGGAATTTTCTCAATTCCCCAGAATATGTCTTCCATGGAGTATCGTTCATATGAAGCATTACAAGGTAGGGTGACTTCATGTCAATGGTCCACATAGAAGGTCCAACATCTAGAACCTTTCCTATGATTTTATCTCCCCTTCGTGGAGAATAGGAACCATTGAATGGAACAACATCTATAAACTCCTCGCCCTTCTGAACTACACCGAAATACTGAGATGTACAGTTTGATTCTTCACCTCTTTGTATTCCATTTCTGGGTTTTAACTGTCCCGTTTCAATTTTATCTCCGGGAAATACTATGTCCTTTATTTCTCTCGTTTTAATCACTTCCAATTATAATGGTATTACGAACTGCGTTCCGGGTAAAAGTTCGTTTAGTTTCAAATCTCTCTCGTAGGAAATTCGTTGGTGTTATTTATTATTTCTTTTACATTGAGGTTTTCATTCCATACTTGAAGGAAAAAAATTCGACCTATGCTTTCCAAACAATCTAAAGATAATATATCATTGCATTTTTTTAATTTCCAGATCATCCTTACCTTTCTTCCCAAGTATTGACAGTATTTCTCCGTAGAGACCTGCCGGAACTTCGAGCACGCATACCCAATTCCCGTCCTTTCCCCATTCCTCCTTGAGGATAGTTCCCTCTTTGCTTATTTCTCCATACAGCTTTCCATAGGCTTCCCCTTTGACCTTCAGAGCAAGTTTTACCTTTTCCATACGAATAGGAATAATGGGCTTGAGTTCCTTTAATACAGTGTTTATTTGTTCGTTCACAGATTTGAAAGGATCAATGTGTATTTTCGCTTCCTCCATTGCAGCCTCTATTCTTGAAGGCGGGTTGGGAGCATTTGTCTGCGGGTTTATGCTTTCTCTTGATATGGTGTTTATAATTTGCCTTCTCTTCTCTTCGACCATATTGTGCCTCTGGTTTGTGGTAAGTTGAATTTGTCCTCTCTTTACAATTTCAGTAACTATGGTCCCTATATCTTCTGTTTTGAAAACTTCCTTCAGTATGTCCTCCCCTGCTTTGTCCCCTTTCTTGGCATCTTTAAAAACCTGATCACTTGCTATATCATTTTCAAGGTCCAGCTTTCCATTTTTGATCCTGTCCACAGCCTCTGGGTCTATAAGAACCTCAAATTTATGACCGGCATATTCCAAACGTGCTATTATGGAATCATCTAGCTTGACCATGATATGGTATACTGAGGTTCTAAAAAAGTTTGATCTTTACACACTCTCATTCGTACTGATTTGATTTTGCGGAAACTCTCCCATATCCAATATCAATGACCTTTTGTCTGGATTATTTTTAAAACTAACAAGGCTTTGTGATTTTCCATACGTTTTTATGTAACTTTTGAATGACACTAAAACTAAGAGGTTACATGAAGGTGTTATGTTAAATGTTTTGCTCGAAATGCGGTTCGCTCATTGTGCCTGGTAAGGACAAAAATATTTGCCCCGTATGTGGACACGAAGAAAAGGGAAAAAAGAGAGACGGTGAGATCGTTACTAAAAGCACTGAGAAACAGGTCGTGATGATCAGAGATCAGGTTCACGTTGAACCCAAGGATTCTGAAGCTGTCTGCCCCAAGTGCCATCACAAAGGGGCATATTATGTACTTAAACAGACAAGAGCTGCAGATGAACCTGAAACTGCTATATACACATGTGAGAGTTGCGGTCACAGATGGAGAGAGTATTGAGGTGATAGAGGATGGTGCTTGAAGGACTCTCAGCTTCTCTGAGAGAGACATTCAGGAAGATAAGCGGTTCAAGCTACATTGATAAGGAAACCATTGCAGAAATGGTTAGAGATATACAGAGAGCACTCCTCAAAGCGGATGTCAATGTTAAATTGACAATGGAGCTCAGTAAAAAAATACAGGAGCGTTCACTTTCTGAGAAACCACCGGCTGGAATGCCGGCTCAGGATTACATTTTGAAGATAGTATATGAAGAGCTTCTGAGCATTCTGGGGGAAGGATCAAGTTTGAAACTCAAACCTCAGACAATAATGCTTGTGGGATTGTATGGACAGGGTAAAACAACAACTGCTGGCAAGTTGGGAAAATTTTTCTCTAAAAAGGGGTTGTCGACAGCCCTGATTGCTGCAGATGTTCACAGGCCTGCAGCCTTCGAACAGTTGAAGACCATTTCTGAACAGGCGGGCACCAGGTTCTTTGGCATTAAGGGCGAAAAATCCCCTGTGAAGATTTACAAGGAAGCGATTAAAGAAGTGGGAGAAACGCCCATAAAAATTGTCGACACGAGCGGTAGAGATTCCCTTGAGAAAGAACTTCTTGAAGAAATATCTGACCTCAAGAAGGTTGTGAATCCTGATGAGATCCTGCTGGTTCTGGATGCAACCATAGGTCAGCAGGCAGGTCCCCAGACAGAGGCTCTTCTAAATGCTACCGGATTAACCGGTGTCATCATAACAAAGCTTGATGGAACAGGGAAAGGAGGAGGAGCGCTCAGCGCAGTTTCAAAGGCAGGCGTTCCCGTTTACATGATTGGAACAGGAGAACACCTTGAGGATTTTGAGATATTCAATCCAAAGAAATTCCTTGGAAGATTGCTCGGTATGGGTGATCCTGAATCTTTGCTGGAAGCCGTCCAGGAAGCAGAGGTAGACGACGAAAAAACAGAAGAGACCATGAACAAGATCATGACAGGGAAATTCAATCTCATGGATATGTATGATATATGGGAGAAGTTTGCCAAGCCATCTATCATGAAACGTATGATGGATTCCCTGCCAATGAATAAACTTCCGAAGGGTGCTGCGGGCATGCTGGATATGGATGCAGCTCAGGAGAAGATCGCACGATATACAGTCATACTGGACTCCATGACTTACAGAGAGTTGGAAAATCCAGATATAATAAATGCCAAGGTCATCAAAAGGGTATCCCGCGGATCAGGAACAAAGGAACAGGATGTGAGGAACCTTATGAAGGAGTTCAGGGCAATGAAGAACAATGCCAAGATGATGAGAGGAAACAGGCAATTGAAGAAGATGCTTAACAATCAGATGAGAGGAAATCCTGATTTTATGAAAGAGTTTGACCAGCAGGCAACTTAACTGAATATGGGTATTCTGTAAAGTACTGTTTCCAGAAGATCTCTACCTGCCACATTTCTTGCATTTTGCATTTCATGAAAATATTTTTCCATTTCCAGATTGGTTTCATCCCAGTCATTTTCTATCTTATCTACTAATTCTCTATTATATGAGAGGCTGAACTCAATCCCTCTTCCGAGATAATTTTCTGAACCCATAGTGTTTCCACCTGGAAAAACTCCAGATGACGCCATAGGAAAGCAAGTATGATTCTCAATATGATATGATGTGGCAGATATTATTCCCTTTTCTCTTGGCTTGGAGAAAATATTCAGATCCTCACCCAGGATTCCATTCGAAGAGCTCACAGACATATGGTTCTCCCCAAATTCCAGTGTAAAATATTCAGCTTTCTTTTCAGGTATGTAACGTACATAATGGGCTTCCGTATTACTGCGTTTACACTGACCACCGTGAAATAGAAATTCACCGTCAATCTTGCCAGTGTTGATTATCACTGAATCGCATGATATCTCTTCCATCCTGCCCTCTCTGATCCAACCAACAATGTTCCTGCCCTCTTTAACTTCTATTCGTTTGATTGTGGAAGCGATCTTCAATTTTCCGCCCTTTTGTGAGAGATTATAGGCCATACCCCTCACAAGCTTCTCCCTATCCAGACTGACTATGTTATTTTTTGGCTCAAGTTTTATTTCTTCCTCATAGTTTTCACCCAGTATTGTTGCAGATGAAAATATCCCATTTACATGTGATTCATAGTCCTTCAGGTATCTGTTGTACGTATCAATAGAGATGAAGCAAGGTCCGGCAGGTGGAAATCCAAGATCCATTGATCTATCCATAACAAGCACATCTTTTCCCTTTTCAATAAGGCTTGATGCCATATATATGCCTGTAATTCCGGCTCCCACTATGATCACATCCACATGATCCATGGCACTGGTATGATTAAGTTATTAATTAGTTTACATTCCCTGATTATGGTTCGGAAGCAGTTCACGGATGAGGTAATCGAGGAGATGGTAAAGAGGATGGATTCTCAGAGTCCGCCCCATCACTTTGAATTCCAGGACCCATTCTGGATTCTTATCACAACAATTATGTCTCACCGGACAAAGGATGCAGTTACAGATGCTGCCGCAAGAAAACTGTTTGAGAAATACAATGACTGCAGAGGACTTGCAGAGGCAAAGTATGAAGATGTTCTTCAGATCATAGATAAGGTCGGATTCAAAACAGTTAAAGCATCCAGAGTTATTGATACAGCAAGATTAATCCTGGAAAAGTACGATGGGCATGTGCCTCAAACACTTGAGTCATTGACAACCATAAAGGGTGTGGGAAGAAAAACAGCCAATGTTGTTCTGGCAGATGGCTTTCACATCCCTTCCATAGCTGTTGACACCCATGTGCTCAGAATAAGCAACAGGCTTGGATGGGCGCACTCCGATAATCCAGATAAGACCGAAATGGAACTGAGAACTCTCATACCGGAAAAGCTGTGGCTTGGGTTGAACCCCATGATGGTGGAATTCGGCAAAAAAATCTGCAGGCCTGTTGGACCTAAATGCACAGAGTGCTCAATAAGTGAATTCTGCGACTTTTATAAGAAAAACAAAAAATAATTGTTAGTGCAGAACCTGATGCATATTTTTGTAAATTCCATACTTTCCATCAATAAAAATAAAGAAAATTTAAATTAGCTTTGTCCAATGATGAAATTATGACATGGCATAAGGTAGCCGGTGTGAAAACGCTGGAACAGGCAAAGAGTGCAAGTGCTAAGGTAGGAGATCATATAGTTTATCTTGCAAAGAGGGATGGTAAGTTATACGCAATGGACGGAGTCTGCTCTCACGCAAAATGCATCCTTGATGATATTGACGAAAAAACACTGAAGACAAAATGCAGATTCCATGGAGCAGAATTCGACATAACCAATGGCACAATGCTTGTGCCACCATCCATAGCACCTGACATGGATAAATCGAAGTTTGGTCTGAAGACTTTTCCTGTAAGGGAAAACGGGATGTTCGTGGAAGTTGACGTAGACTGATTTAACCGGGCATCAAACATATTTAAAGAATGGAAAGTTGTTGCACGATCTCTGGTTTAATTTCCAATGTTAAGATCACTAGCAACCTTTAATATTTGAGATCCATTTTTCAGATCCAACCACTTTGAAAAAGATTTCTCTTTTTTTGTTCGTTAGAGATATTGGCCAATAATTCTCCCTAAATGATTAAAGGCACCTTTTCAATTATCAAACCCGAACTGGCTTGATTCCTTTGGTCTTGACACAGTATTTTTTAAATAATCGAGTGTAACTTTTTTAGCATCATCCTCAGAAACAAATGGAAAGATGATAACTCTGTTTTTACGATTCCTCTTCTCAACTCTCATTACTGTTCTAAACTTCATATCCTTTGTAATGTCACTGCCATATTCTGTTATGTTAACACCTTTCTTCCAGAAGAAAACAGAATAACTAGGTATCCTAAATATCATTGCAAACCTATAGCCCACCTGAACTATCTCGTGGATGTTCCATGACTTTATTACTTTTTTTCGATTAACAACAGCGGCTCTCTTGTCTGTTATTACGTAGATGGAATGAAACTTTTTGCCTGCAGTGAAACCATAAAGAATGGAAAATATTGCAACCGTGATCACTCCCCCTGAGGCGGTTATTAAAAAGGTCGTATAGTTTAACAAAGTGCCTGCCTGATAAATAGAGAGGCCAACGGTCAACATTATAACGACAAAACTATTGTAAATTCTCTGCCTTATCACGGCTTTTTTAAGATCCTGCTGTGGTCTGCAGGTGAAGGTTATTTTTTCTTCTGGAAAGAGAATGTCAAGCTCTTCGCTCGAAATGTTAAATTTGTCTTTCTGTATGTTTTCGTATGAAGAAAATGCACTACTATGGAACACATTACCGCAATTGGTGCAGTAAGATGAGGAGGAACTTTTTTCGCCACAGGCATTGCATCTGTTCGTCCTCGACACCCAAGACATTATATTGCATTCCATAAGATTATTTTAAAGTTTACTGAATGGGAACCTCGTAATATTGTTAATTCTATGCTGTGGACTTTGTCTGCCTTAATGTTAGGGATACGACGAAACAACTCAGATTCTTTAATTTATTTTGTTAACCATTTTGTTTATTTAATAATTCGAAATTATACATTGTGATTAAAATGGTTAAAAAAACAGTTTTGATAACAGGAGGGACAGACGGACTTGGAAAAAGGCTCGTGGAGGTGTTTCTCAAGAATGGATGGAATGTGGCCACTTTCGGGCGAAGGAACGAACTGGTCCGGGAGATTGAACGTGAGAATGTGGGCGAGAGTCTTCTTGTAAAACAGTGTGACATCACCCTGTCTAATCAGGTCGATATATTTTTGAATGCGGTATGGGACAACTTCTACGGCGTTGATCTTGTCGTTCTAAATGCAAGTGCACTGGGACCAACACCTCTGGCACCTTTCAGAGATTTGACACCTGATGCATTTAGAGAAGTTTATGAAACAAATATTTTTGGAAATATTTCTCTAATTATGAAGCTAATAAAGCGCTCCGGAAACAGACATCTTGCAATAGTTCATGTGACTTCTGACGCTGGATCGACACCCTATGAAAACTGGTCGCCCTATGGGTCTTCAAAGGCGGCTATGGATTTTATCATAAAAATTCTGAACGCAGAGGGACAAAAAGTTGGTTTAAAAGCCTTTAACTTCGATCCCGGGGACATGAACACTGAGATGCACAGGAGAGCTTTGCCCGATGATAAACCAGAAAAACTAAAGGATCCGCTTCTCTCCGCTGAAGAAATGTTCAGCAATATCTTAAAAGGTGAGTACCTATGATGCAGAGATTCATTACTGAGGAGGAAACATTCAACGGACCGCTAGAAATCCTTGGCAGAAAGAGGAGCGATGTAAAACTTGTTCATGGGAACATAAAAACAGGAGAACTATCGGTATACAATAATTTTGACAGTGTTGTAAGTCTTCTCAGCGAAGGAGATATGCTCATTTTCAATGATAGTTTAACTCTCCCATCTTCCCTGTACGGTTATCTCAAGGAGATGCATGATTATTGCAGAATTCATGTTGGACAGGCTTTGGAAAATGGCAATATACTCGTTGAAATAAGACCGAAGGAACTTAACACTAGAATATCAAAAGGAGAAACCTTTGTTCATCCTGAAAGTGGAGTTCAATTTGAACTGGAAAGGAGATTTAGCCTGTTTACAAGATATTTTGAAGCAAAAACCTCACTTCAAAGAGAGGATGTAAAGGGATTTCTATCAGCATATGGATACCCCATTTTCTATGAAGGATACACAAAACCATACCCTTTTCATTATTATAAAAATGTATTCCAGACAGAGCCAGGATCTTCAGAATATCCTTCTGCCTCAAGACCATTTACAGAAGAAATTCTGAACAGGCTGAGGAAAAAGGGTGTTATAACAGGAACACTGACACTTCATTGTAATCTTGGATCTCTGGAAAGGGACGAATATGAATATAAAAACAGATTACTTGATGAAACCTACAGGATTCCACATGATCTTGTAGAGAATGTGATAAATACCAAAGAAAATGGAGGAAGAATTATAGCAGTTGGAACCACAGTGGTCAGAGCTCTTGTGAGTTCTGTGAAGAATGGAAATATGACCAATCTATCTGGACAAACTCACATAAAGATCAGCGGAGATTCTGACATATGGCCTCTGGACGGCATCATTTCGGGTATGCATGACCCTGAAAGTTCTCATCTTGAACTCCTAGAAGCCTTTGGAGGGTCCAAATTGATCTCCCCTGTTGGCTTGATCGCCCATAGGTTTCATCTAAGAGAACATGAATTTGGGGACAGTATGCTGATTTTGTAACCTATTCATATTTTTCCCTGTACCTGATTAAAAATCTGCACGTCTTGGCCCCATCCACAACCCTGTGTGTTGTTTCCACATCTGCACCAAGAAGTTCGCTGAAAAGGTGCCTTTCAGTGGAACATGCTTCTGAGAATTTTTCAGATATCTGCATGATTGGACAGTTTGATTCACACAATTCAAAGGTTTCGTCATCAAGTTTTCTGGATTCTGCCATATAACCATCAATATCTCTGAGTTCCCTCAACTTCAGAACTCTCTGGTCATGACCAAGATTCTCCATTATGGCCCCATACTGCTTCAGAATTTTGCCTGTTCTTGTTTGCAAAATCTGATTCACACCCTCCCTGCCTATCTTTTCATTCACATAATCCAGAGCTTCCATTGCTATGAATGAATAGGACTTGGGCAGAATTTCGTGTCCTCTTTCGGTTATGGATACCTTGCATATGGGTCTCCCTTTGCCAGATGGTACGTACTTCCTTTGAAGCAAACCTTCTCTTTCCATTTCGCATACGTGCTTCAAAACGGCGGCCTTTGATACTCCCAAAGCTTCGCTGAGTTGGGATAGAGAAACGCCTCCTGATTTCTTCACAAGAAGTAACAATCTTGTCTTTGTTGAAGATTCCCCGTAAAGTCCGTTCACATCCACTATATTTATACAACTTTATTAACTATTTCTTCAATTTGAGACCCTTGTACAATTTACAGAAAATGAATGCTTTTGCCACAATCCAAAAACATCTTACCCAATGGAGAAAGTGTACTTTCTCCAGTTTTTCAGTATGTTACAGGTTATCTGTCATGACTCTTCATGAAATCTGAGATATATCCAATATATGATCTCCTTTCCTCCCAGAAAGCCATATGGGAACTTTCGTTGAACATCTTCAACACTGAACCTTTTATCTCACCATGTATGCTTTCAGCAATTTTTGGAGTGACTTCGTCATATTTTCCACAAGTGATCATAGTAGGAACCGTAATTCTCTTAAGATCAGAATCAAAATTTATATTTTTGATGAGACCATTAATTGTGAATTCACTTGGGCCATTCATCTTGAGATAGGTTCCTCTGTCATTCATCATTTGCAAGCTTCTCATAACGTCCTCAGGGTATTCGTCAATTCTCAGGAGATGTTGTTTCATGAAATATTCTGATGCTTCAACGTATTCTGGATTATCAAAGTCACCCTTTCTTTCATGCTCTTCAATTGCATTCTTATATTTTTCTGGAAGTTGAGATATGAGCCTGTGCATCTCTTTTGCAGTCTCTGGTACATTGGATAGACCGCTACTCGAAATGAGTGTTATGAGATTTTCCTGATATTTTATGGCATATGCCAGAGAAAGCATCCCTCCCCATGAGTTCCCAAAAAGATGTATCTTTTGATTGCCAAAAGTGGCCATTCTGACACCCTCTACCTCTTCCACTGCATATTCCAGACTATAATCAGATTCGCTTTTTGGATAATCTGATCTCCCACAACCAAATTGGTCGTAAAATACAATATCGAAATCCAGAGATGCCAGATCTGAAAGGGATAGCAGGTAATCATGGGATGCCCCAGGGCCACCATGCAGAGCTATCAATCTATGCCTGTTTCCTTTCCCGAATCTCTCATAAAAAATTTTTATTCCCCTAATTTTGAGAAATCCTTCCTCATGTTTTACTTCTTTGTTAACCATTTCTTAACCCTATCTCAATAAATGCTTAATCACTATTGTATCTGCCCATTGATTTAAATAAGCTATTTGGAGAGTGCTGAATCTCTGAGTCAAGTTTATTGACCCACCTTTATTCAATACGAGCATGGGCATGAAGTTTCATTTAAACACCATATATGCTAATATATATCCCATCATTGGCAAATGTGCGTCATGCAAGAATTGAGGAACTGAGTCAGATAAGTGAACTGATACAGGAAATAAGAAATATGGAGAATATAAGGGAAAAGCAACCTTCCCATTTTTATTATAAGGGTAAAAACATTATACATTTTCATATGGATAATAGTGATATATTTGCGGATATCGGAAACAAGAGAATAAAAATAGACATTCCACTTAATGCAATCCAGATCGATAAGATAAAAACGGAAATTAA
>JAJZAR010000111.1 GCA_021799315.1 Thermoplasmata archaeon
CTGATACCTTTGCCATTTATTTCACCTTGATTTCATCTTTCATATAGTATTATGATCTTATTACATTTATTCTTTGGGAAGATTTTACAATCACTAAGTGACAGAAAATTTATATATATATGACTTAACAAATTATGATAAAAAGAATATTAATCGTCACCATTATTTCTGCTATAATGGTTGTTGGTGGTATGGGTGTTGCTCTATCCAATTCACATGACCACATGACGAATGTAGCGTCTTCCTCTGCGGGAGACAGTATGTCCAGTAAGGCAATCTCCAATCAAAACATAACCACCACAAATAAAATCATTAGCCTACCTCTTTCAGCCATAACCATAAATGTCAATGAGTCACAGGGAGAGATTGAAGATAACATTGCCACTTTCTTCCTCAGCTGGATCGATTCCAGAAATATAACTCTGAACATTCAGCACCACAACGCAACAAAAAAACTCTTCAGAGAATTCGTATCTCACAACGTCGAGATGGGTTCATTTCTCAAGATACTCTCACAGGTTGAAGAAAAGGCGGACAGAAAAACAGATATAAGGTACAATAATGTAATCACAATGAATCAAGGATACGCTAAGTCACTGTCGTCAAACAGTTATGTTGTCACTCAAGATTCACAGCATAATCATACGGTTATCAAATTGATAAGAAGCAATAATACAGCATTGCTGAGTCTCAATTCATCAAGCGTTTCACCTGACACTTCTTCTTCACAACCTTTCTTCTGGGTCACCATTAATTATTTCATATTTCATGCTCCATGGTATCTTGGCGGATGGTCAGAGAACTATGGTCAGAATGATAATTTCAACTTATATTTAACAGGTCAAGCAGCAGCTTCCTTTAACAATGAGTGGATGGCTGTTACAACTTATGCAGATTATGCACTTTACAGTTTGGGTGCTATTTTCATTTATTATGGGGCCTCATTAGGAGGTATTGGCGTAGCTATTGGGTTAGCATTGATTGCCGCAGGAGTAGGCTTTACCTATGAAGGTGCTCAGATGACTAGCTATTACGAGGGCACAGGAACGCAATATATCCATTTAGATTTCATAAATAATTACTATAGTCCTTTGGAAATAGTAACACTTGGCCTCGGTTCTCTGGCATCATCCATTGGGCTCATTGGCGTGTACAACAATGGGGCAAGCCCGATAGTCTTTTGGTATAATGTACCTTTCGTGGCCTACGCTGGTGTTGAGGGTGTTTATTTCAGCTCACAACTGGCAGGTTTTGCTGCGGACTTTGCATAGGTGGTTCATAAATGTTTCTTTCAATGATATTTGATCATTTAAGTATGATCTTTGGTTATTTTTTTTTGGGACTTTGTTTGATAGGAGGTTCAATCTTTGGTGTTCAATATCTTAGATATCGCAGGAAATTTAAAAACTTCCAACATTGTATAGGCATCTGGTATCTTTATATCTATCTAATACTTGGAGTATCAGCTTTCATTTTGTTAGTCACTGCGTTTATAGAGATGATCACTCAAGACTTAATACTGAAAAACACCTTCTCTGTCACCTTCGGCTACTTAGTTTTTGTCGCTATGTTTTTAGCGATTTTAAGCGGTTTCTCTAGGGTTCATTTTCTGAAGATCAATAAGTTCTAGTTACGATGAAGAAATTTATGTGCAACGGTAGTGCGCATCTCAATCTATTTTCTACAACACAATATTACGTGCCATAACATTATCATTCGGCTCATGAGGAAAATGTTCTGAAGATCTTAGAAATAGAGCTCATCTTCCACAATTAAGTGTGGGTACAACGAATCTAATGATAAATAAAGGATACCCTTTATTCCTAGAGACGGGCGTAAGCGGCTATATCATTATTTTCGCTCTTTAGACTTCTGGTACTTTTTTCCGTGGATTAAATTATCAGGAAAAATTAGCTTCGTACAAGTCCAGAAGCAGATTATCATGAACATGGCAGATTCCATATCAAGCGGGCTCAACCCGTCCATTTATGAAGATTGATTAGTTCCAGTATAATATCCAGACACCTATGTACCTTGAAGTTGCAGAAAATGAAAGATGCTTATATTACCCTTTCACTGCAACTTTTCCTTCAGTAGGGAAGTTATGTATCCCTTAACCTGAGCAAATTGCAGTTTAGGAGGCATTGGTGCCTCATCAGGATCGATGACCACGTCTACCACAGTTGGCTCATCTTTCAATGCCAGACTCTCCTTCACTGCACTTTCCAGATCTTCAAACTTCTCCACCCTAAAGGATTTGATACCTATGGCTTCTGCTACCTTTGCAAAATTTATGGGATACAGATCGACCCCGTATTCTGGATAACCCATTACCTCCTCTTCAAACTTGATCATTCCAAGTTCAGAATTGTTGAAAGCGAACAGTTTCACCGGGCGATTATACTTCTTCATTGTGACAAGTTCCGGCATGGACATGGCAAAGCTTCCGTCACCCACAAATGCGATCACCTGCCTTTCAGTGGAGAATGAAACGCCTATGCTACCTGGGATACCAACCCCCATGCTGCCTAACCATGATGAATAGATGAACCTTCGTCCGGGACCTGTTCTGAAGTTTCTTACGCCCCACACAGTCACATTGCCAGTATCCACTACAACTGTGGCGTCCGGGTCGGCATATTTTCTCACCATTGCTGAAACGGCTTCTGGTCTGATCGGCCCCGTGTCCATTTGCTCTCTTTTCTCGAGGTTTTTTATCCAGTTTGCCTTTTCGTCCTGTATGGTCATGTAATACTTATTCGTCTTTGTTTCTACCTTAAGATTTGAAAGGAATCCTGCAACATCACAGATGACAGGCATATCTGCCCGTCTTCTCTTGCCCAGAGCTGCAGGATTAAGATCTACCTGAATTGTTTTCAGATCAGGAGATATAAACTGAACATAGGGATAGGATGAACCTAACATTATGAGGAGATCAGCAGATTCTATGGCCTTAACAGAGGGCTTTGTCCCAAGAAGACCAAGACTCCCTGCTACATGCTTGTCAAGATCATCAACAATACCCTTTCCATTCAGAGCATAGATTATGGGGGCACCAATCTGTTCAGATAGGGCCATTATGGCAGGTTCGGAACCTACTGCGCCCTTTCCTATGAATATCAAGGGCTTTTTTGAATTATTTATTGCATCTTGAACATCTGTGAGATCAGGAGAGTATTTTGCAGTGGCATGACTCCCTTCCAGAAAATCATCATTGAATGGCGAAGGCAGCCGCATGATATCAGCTGGCAGCGTAAGGTGTGAAACACCATGATTTATAAGTGCCTCTCTGTACGCCCTCTTTGTTAGCATCTGCGCACTCTTTGGGTTCACAATCTCTGCGTTGAAGACAGAAACGTCAGAAAACAGTTCATTTAGATTTACCTCCTGAAAATAATCAGACCCTATGAGTTCTGTTTCAACCTGTCCGGTAAGAGCTACGACAGAAGCATGATCCATTTTTGCATCATAGAGTCCGTTGAGCAGGTGAATTGATCCGGGACCGCTTGTTCCCATGCACACAGTAACTTTCCCCGTGGCCTTTGATTCGAAGGCAGCTTCTAGAGCGGCGCCCTCCTCATGCCTTACCTGTACAAATTTTATTTTTCCATTTTTTCTTATTGCATCCATGACCGGGTTCAATGAGTCGCCTGGTATTCCATAAATCCTCTCAACACCAAGTTTTTGCAATGTTTCAATTATGACTTCTGCCGCTGTGCTTTCCATACTTACACATGGGTGCACTCATAATAAATATTATTGGCTATTATTGAAGAGTATAAGTGTTGTAATAAATATTTTAACCTCTCTGTTATTGGATGCCAATGACTAATATTCTAATCACAGGTTCCATGGGCCAGGTTGGATCAGAGTTGATCGATTACCTGCTTGCAAGCTATCAGGGAGAAATTCTCGCTACAGACGTTAGAAAGGTAGAACTGGGTGACAAGAATGAAAGAATACAGAGCGAAATACTTGACGTGAGAGATGCATCAAAACTGAATGAACTCATAGATCAGTACCATATAGATGAAATATACCACCTTGCTTCAATTCTGTCCGCCAAGGGAGAGTCTGATCCATTCCTTGCCTACAATGTGAATCTGAGCGGTACCGTTAATGTGCTCAATTCATCTGTGGCAAAGAAAGTGAAGAAAGTATTCTTTCCTTCAAGCATAGCTGTGTACGGGCCGGAGGCAAAACGAGATGATGCAGGCACCCGGCATGATTCCATTCCCACAACAATGTATGGTATAACAAAGATGTCGTCTGAAATGCTCACTCAATACTATCACAGAAAATATAATCTGGATGTAAGGAGTATAAGATACCCCGGCATAATCAGTTACAAGGTAGAACCTACGGCTGGAACAACAGATTATTCAGTTGAGATGATAAGGAGTGCAGTGAAAGGTCTGCCATACACATGCTATCTCAGGGAAGATACAAAACTTCCAATGATATACATGGGAGATGCCATGAAGGCCACTCTGCGATTGATGAATGCCCCGCAGGAGAATGTCAAGGTACGCACGTCCTATAACATAATGGCATATTCAATGACGTGCAAGGAACTGGAGAACGAAATAAAAACCATATATCCTGAATTCAATGTGTCGTATGTGCCAGATTCTAGACAGGAAATTGCGGATTCATGGCCAAGATCCATTAATACAGAAGACGCAAGGAGAGATTGGGGTTTTGATCCAAGCTTTGATCTTCACAATACAGTTCTTGATATGGTTAAAAATCTTAAAGTGCTTATTCACTGACCTGGTTCAGATCGACTTCAACAACACATTTGTTGCCGCCATCTGAGAACTTTTCTACAAGACTGAATTTATTTTCTCCTGATTTCTGAATCAGGTCTTTTCCAAGTACATCACAGATGAGACTTCTGTTATTTTTAGCCATTTCGTAGAAAATGCAGTTATACCTTATGATTCTAACAGTTTCTCCATCAACTTCCATCCTTGCGTAATAACCCATGTTGTTAAGCGTTTTCACAAACTC
>JAJZAR010000112.1 GCA_021799315.1 Thermoplasmata archaeon
TGCTTCTATAACATAAATGTGCCATCAGTCTGGCTTGTGTTTGATTGAGAGTTACATCTTTGCGCGGATTTTCGAAAAAATTTAAGGGGATAAACTCTACGCCCTTATCTTCAAAGGCATTTGTGATTTGCCATATTTCTTCATCGACCTTGTGAGATTCAGAAATAAACTGAATACCCACCACCTCCTTATATTGCCTTACAGTGGAATTTCCCTTCCTTAGGAGCATATAGTTTGAGGCTGTTACATATTCTACGCCGGGAATTTTTGAGAGTGATTCATTGAAGGAACGTACATCATCAATAGGCGATTCGGCTCTGAGGTAAAAACGCGAAATGTTGCCTGGAAGTACTTCTGGTATGAGGACGATGTCTTTCACGTAGCCATTCTGAAATATATTTTTCCACATCTTATATGAAGAATTCGCTGAAATATTGATCTTTTTTGCGATCTGGTATGGGGATGGAATGCTCTTTATAGTATCGTCAGAATCTTCTGGCCAAGAAGATAGACATTTTAAATAAGATGAGAGAAGTTTAGAAGATTGTATCATATTTTTCACACCCTTAACCTAAAAGTTGTAGGTATATAAACTTAATTTTATTGTACTTGCTTTTTGTAAAAAATAAAATAATCATATAGTTATTCAATGGAAAATTAAACAGAATATGAAAACAGTCTCACATAACTTTTAGAACAGTTGCAGATTTGGATGCTTAAAGAGGTAATTTTTTCCAGTCCATTAGATCCTGACCCTTAAGAGATCGTATTTCGAGTTTTTCCAGAAGATCTACGAACAGATCGTCTCTGACATCCTCTTTGTAGACGTTCTCCTCAGAATGACGAAAGAGCATATTCTTCAGTGTCCCAGCGGCCATAACTGTGTGGAGACTGCTTGCATTACTTGCATTGTCTATGATTTGCTTTGAATATTTCTTCGAAATTTCATCCTTCTGAAGATCCTTAAGAAAATCATCCACGGTGGATTCCAGCTTCCTGTTGTGTTCCTCAGCAAGAACAACTCTCACTCTGTAGGTCGGATTGAACTCCACATGATCACCTGACACACTGTACCAGTTCACTGCGTCCTTTTCAAAAAAAACCTTTGCCAGTGCCTCTGCAGTTCTCTTTGGAACTGAAAAATCAATATCTCTGGTAAGGTCATAGGTCACAAGAGATGCGTCTTCAGATACCTTTCTTGAGCCTGCAATTTTCTGCTCCAGATCGTCGTTTTCATTCATATAAAGTATATGGAAATTAAGGTATAATTAATTATGTTCCTAAAAAATTCGAATCCCATGGTCTTATTTATTCTGTATGCTCCGAGAACAGGTGAAAGGAAATAATATGATTCATATTCCCAAGTGCAGTGATTTTTTACGTTAAAATGCAAAACTATTGACAGAAAAGAAATAAAAATATATTGAATAAGTCTGAAGTGTTCTCAGAACGTATGAAACTGATCGGTGTCTCAGCTATGTTCACGGGTTCCGGGAAGACAAGCGTTACATGTGCATTATTAAGCCATTTCGTGAATAGCGTTCAGATAAAGATAGGCCCTGATTACATAGACCCCATAGTAGAATCTGCGGTGAGTGGAAAACACGGCTACAACATCGATAGATGGCTGCAGGGGAACCTAGTTTCCAGAGTTATGGGGCAAGCCTCCACAGGATCAGAAGTTGGCATCGTGGAAGGCGTCATGGGTCTCTACGATAGTGGAATAGGAAAACAATTCAGCACCATATCCTACTTCAATAAACTGGGTATCAAATACGCTCTTGTAGTGGATATGCAGAAAAGTGCTGAATCCATATACTACGCAGCAAAGGGCTTCATTGGGAAAAATTGCGTTGGGGTCATATTGAACCGGTACATGGGTGAAAAACATCTTAAAATGGTTGAGGATGTATTTCAAGAACATGGTGTTCCCATAATTGGGAGGATACCCTTCGATGCTGAAATGCACATAGAGGAAAGGCATCTTGGCCTCAGCATAGACAGGGAAAAGGAAAAGTTAAAGGACATTGGTTCGAAAATTGCGCAGTATATTGATTTTTCCTTTATGGAGAAGGTGGAAGATGTTAAATTTGACCCCGTATATGCTGAAACCTATGAAGGTGACAGAAAGGTTGCCGTGGCAATGGATGATGCCTTTAGATTTTACTATGAAACATCCCTTGATTTTCTCCGATCCAATTTTAAGGTTGAATTCTTCTCTCCCATGAAAAATGAGGTACCACACGATCCAGACTTCATCTATCTTGGAGGAGGTTACCCTGAGCTTTTTCCTGAGAAACTGGAAGATTCAGAAAAAACAAAGGAATTTCTGAAGGATTACGCTAAAAATAAAGGTGTAATATTTGCTGAATGCGGAGGAACCATGTACCTTCTGGAAAGAATGAAAGTTGGCGAGAAATATTACAACATGTCTGGAGTTTTGAAAGGGGGGTCATGGATGGAAAAGAGACCGGTGCTCAACTACACCCTGCTTGAGATACAGGGTAGGAATCCATTCTTCAAAGTGGGAAGAAACATTCAGGGGCACGAATTTCATTATGGACGAATAAAAACGCAGGAGAGATTTTCCATGAAAACACTGAGAGGCACAGGCATAGATGGTTTTGATGGGATTATAAAAAATAACACTCTCGGGATGTACACTCATATTGACCTCTTCAGATATGGAAAGGCCATTATGTCCCATAAATGGTGATTTTTAAGGTTCACTTTCAGTGGGAGGAATGAATCAGTTCACAAATGTGAGCCAATCTTCATGCTTTTTGCTCTTGCCCCCTACTGTGGAGAAGTAAAGATCCTTTACCTTTTTGGTAATTGTACCGGGATGCCCGTCTCCCACGGTGATGCCATCCACATTGATTATGGGTGTTACCTCTGCAGCGCTGCCACAGAAGAAGAGTTCATCCGCAGTGTAGAGCTCCTCTCTGTGCACAAACCTTTCCTCTACTTCAAGATTCAGATCTCTAGCTAGTTCAATTACTGTGTATCTTGTGATGCCGAGTAGAATAGAACTGTCAACTCCGGGGGTGACCAGTTTCCCGTCCTTTACAAGGAATATATTTTCACCCGGGCCTTCCATCACATAACCATCTCTTGAAAGGAATATTGCCTCATCAAATCCTGATGCATGGGCATCCTTCATAGCCATGGTTGAATTGAGATAATTGCCACTGCCCTTCGCTTGTATGGGCAGTTCAGAAGAGGATATTCTTGCCCAGGAGGAAACCTTGCATTTCAAACCCTCGTTTCCACCTGAGAAGTATCTTTTGAAGGGAAAGGCACCGATAAATACGCTTATCTTCTTTCCCGTTGTTCCCACTCCGACAGAACTGTCGTCATAAAACGCAAAGGGCCGGATGTAGCAGTCCTCAAGATTGTTTCTCTTTACAAGTTCAATAATTGCTGAAGAAATTTCTTTCTGCGTGAATCCAAGTTCCATTCTGTATATTTTCGCCGTGTTGAAAAATCTCATGACATGAGCTTCAAGCTTGAATATGGCCGTTCCTCTTTCTGTCGTATATCCACGTATACCCTCAAACATTCCGCTTCCGTATTGAAGTGAATGAGTCATAATTGGAACTACTGCTTCTTCAGATGGAATGAATTTTCCATTGAGCCAGGAAATATTATTTTGCCCCATGGCTGACTATTTGTTTTTTATATTAAATTATTTAGTAGTTTAAATGCGAAAGGTAAAATGCAGCATCACAACGCTTATCAGGCGCTGTGGAAATATTCAAGTAAAAATTTATGATTTTATGGCAGAAGTGAGTTTGGGAACTACCTGAAACAGGTCGCCAACGATGCCATAGTCACATTCCTGAAATATGGGCGCATCCTTATCTTTATTCACTGCAACGACTATTTTGGAACCCCGCATACCGGCTATATGCTGTATCTGCCCGGATATGCCAAGTGCAATGTACACCTTTGGCTTTACCTTCTTCCCGGAAAGGCCAACCTGCCTCTCCTCACTCAGCCATTTATAATCGAGGCATACCGGTCTGGACCCAGAAAGTTCGCCATGTACTGCTTCAACAAGGGGCATGATCTGTTCCACAGATTCTTTCTTTCCTATTCCTCTCCCAACAGATACAAGAATGTTAGCCTGTTCTATATTTGTACTTGATTTTGCCTTTTCATTAACCTCAAGAATCTTCACAGATGACGATTCGAGGTCAGTATATTCAATCTTCGATTCTCCTGAATCTTCCGGACTTTCAAATACGCCTGGTTGAACCGTAACGATCTTGGCAGTGCTCTGTTCTTCCATTATTGTCTTTCCTCCATAAAAGAATCTTTTGGTTTTTATGGAATTTCCTTCCATGGAAAATTCAATAACTTCTGTTACTGCAACACTGTTAAGATCTGAGGCGAGCATACCTGCAATATCCCTTCCCAGCGGAGTACTGTTTATGAATATCCTGTCGAACTTCTCAGGACTAAGGGATTTTATGGCTTTGAATACATTGTCAGCCATGGCCTTGCCCTTGAGAATTGTTATTTCTTTTGCACCTTTGCCCTTGCAGAAAGATTCTTCGCCTTCAAGAGTAACGCCGTGAACTTCGCCGTATTCCTTCAGTTTGCCCGTAAGACCCGCCAGTCCTTTACCATCTTCAGAAAATGCCAGAATATTCATTTTATCTCACCTCTTATTACCTTAGATATCTCAGCAATGCCCTTATCCATATCCTCGAAGATAGATCTCTTTCTTTCACTTTTTGGAGCTATGTTGCTGAGAACTTCTGGTGTTTCAAAGGACTGTGCATCCATTGCCGTAACATTAATGGGCTTCCTTCCGGCAGCCATTATCTGCAGAACT
>JAJZAR010000113.1 GCA_021799315.1 Thermoplasmata archaeon
TTCGATATTGGCATGGCCAATAGATTTGTAAAGAATCATGTGAAAAAGAATGCTATGATTTTCATGCTCCTCTCTCCAAACTCTGGAAAATTGAGCAACTCAATAGCTCCTCGGGATCTTCGCAGTGATAAACAGTTATACGTTTATATAATCAGTGCGAGGAATTTCTTTCAGCCCCCGGAAGATCCTTCTCTTATTCCTTTCAGGTTATCCTTGCTGGAGCGGGAAGAGAGAGAGGGGCGGGCAAATGTTAACACTTTCAGGAGGTTTGGCATGATAGCAAGGAGTGTTAAATCTGAGGCAACACTGCCTGTAATGTTGAACGACTATGTGACTGGTCGTGATTCAAACAGAGGTGCGTAAATATGGAAGAAGGCCGTTTGCCCTTGTATATTTCCAACACGTTGATTCTCATACCTGCCATAGTTACCTTCATATATCTTGTTCCAAGGGAATATGTGTACTGGAACGATTGGTATTTGCTTCCCTTTGTGCTCCCCTTTCTTAAATACTTTATGCCGAAAGACTGGAGACCACATGTGTATCCTCTGGTCATATTGGTTCTCATGTTTTATATAATTCTCTCTGATCTGAGGATAAATTTAAAAACGGGATTCTTTCTGTCGTCACTATTTGTGCTTCCAGTTACGGCTAAAAATATCAGTCCTATCATATTCACTCTGTTCACATCGATCGTTTTTCTGTTCATTTTTGAAGGAATTTTATCAAAGAAAACTGCGAAAACTGTTTACTACATGTTTCTTTCCATAACTTCCACTGTATATTTTCTTTCAGCTCTTGAACTGGCATCACTTGCAAGTATATCCTTTATAGACGCCTACTCCTATACCTCAATTCTCCTTTTTTATAATGTTTATACACTTATTTTCAAGGGTTACGAATTCCTCACACTCATCATAACGCCCTCTGCCTATGTGGTGAACATGTTGATAGTGACGGCAATTTTTTCCATTGTTGGGTTGATAATGAATCTTAACGTACTGGGGACTGATAAGAACTCCAGGTCCTTGGAAGGTATAGGTTACCCCATACTTGCCGGAGGTATTGGTGCATTTATCCTGTCCTTTGTTCTTGTTCACCTGCCTTACAGTCTATATTCTTTGCTGGTTACTGCGTTGATAATAATCATATTTATTTCCATTGTTTCAAGATCGGATAGAAAAGAAAATTACACAATAAGAGTTATGGAAGACAATGAAATCAGATCACATAATTCTGAATGATCTCAACATTTTCGATGGCAATGGATTCAAATTCGGAGACATGGAAATAGAAAACGGAGTGATTCGTTCTCTGGATTTTAAGGATCAAGGAAATTCAAATTTATATGTAATTCCCGGTTTAATAAACACGCATGCCCATGTGGCTATGAGCAGATTCAGAGGACTACTTGATGATGTGAATCTTGAAGGTTTTTTACAGAAAACATTCAAGCTTGACGCAAACAGAGATAGAGATGACCTATTCCACAGTACGGTTTGTGGTATATATGAAATGATGAACAATGGAATAACATCATTTTTTGATCTGTACTATGATGAGGACATCATATACGAAGCCTGTGAAATGATGGGAATTCGATCCTTTCTCTCATGGGTTGCACTGGACAGGGAATTCACAACGCAGAAAGGAGAACCGCTGGACAACGCTCAGAATTTCATAAGAGATCACAGGAAGAAGGATTCAATTATTTATCCATCTGTGGGTGTTCAGGGTGTTTATGTAGCTTCTGAAGAGACACTTCTTGGTGCGAATGATATATCAAAGAGGGAGAAAACTATGCTGCACATGCACCTTTCAGAAACACGAAAAGAGGTGTATGATCTGCTGAAGTCGAAGAAGAAAAGGCCTGTTGAGTATCTGAATGATCTGGGTATCCTAAGCAACAGAATGACAGCAGCCCATTGTGTTTGGCTCAACGGCCATGAAATAGATATGTTGTCAAAGAGTCATGTGAATGTATCATGGAACTCTACAAGCAATCAGAAACTGGGGACAGGCGGGATACCCCCCATTCCGGAGCTTGAAGAGAAAAATGTCAATATATCGATCGGTACAGATAGCAATGGAAGCAATAACGGGTTGAATATTCTTGAAACTGCCAAGATGGGATCCCTTTCTATAAAAAATCAGAGATGGGATGCATCCAGAATAGAAGCATCGGAAACATTCAAAATGCTAACGGAGAATGGAGGAATTGCCTCTGGTGTTCCTGATCTTGGGCGTATACGGATTGGTGCTCCAGCAGACCTGAACATTGTCGATGGCAACCACTATTCAGTTCAGTGTTTGAATCCTGAGGATATGGTAAATCAGATTATCTACAGCATGAACCCTGCAGCGATCAGGGAAACAATAATTGCTGGGAAAATAATTAAAAAGGATGGTAAGGTAACAGATTCTATCACCGATAAGTATGAAACATCTCTGAAATATCTGAGAAACAGATTCAGAGTCTGATTTTATAGGATCTTAGCCAGTCAATATCGCTGTTGTATAATTTTCTCACATCGTCCAGTCCATAATATATGAGTGCAAGCCTTTCGAGCCCCATTCCCCAGGCAATTACATTGTGCTTGAGGCCAAGGGTTTTCGTAACTTCCGGCCTGACAACCCCGCTTCCACCCATCTCAACTTCCTTGCCATTTATCATCACTATTATATCGATGCTGGGTTCTGTATAGGGATAGTAGGATGGAATAAGTTCAATATCATCAAAACCCAACCTGGAATAAAATTTTTTAAGGTACCATTTGAGCGTTGACAGATTGGCATTCTTTGAATGTATGGCCCCCTCCATCTGATAAAATTCTGCAAGATGTTTCCAGTCAACACTTTCATGCCTGAACACCTTATCCACAGAAAAGACGGCCAGTTCTCTATCCGGACTTTTATGAAGAGCCCTGAGCGTACTGGCGGTTGTGTGGGTTCTCAGAAGAGTTTTTTTTGCCTCTGCCATTGACCATGGAGATGCCCATCCTCTGTAACCCTTCATACCATTCCTGTGCACCTTGCCTATTTTTCTGAACAGCCTTTCATCCTCTTCATTTATCTCACCCAGGTCTGTATCCATGAAAAATGTATCTTGCATATCTCTGGCTGGATGATCCTGTGGTATGAACAGAGCATCCATATTCCATCCTGCAAATTCTATGATATTATCTTTTATTTCAGTAAACCCCATGCTCATATAGATCTGTCTCACTCTTTCTATGAGCAATGTAAGGGGATGCAAACCATTTCTATTTATGGACTTACCCGGCATCGTGAGATCATAGGACCTGAAGGTTCTATTCTTCCAATCTCCTGATATGATCATCTCTGATGTGAGATTTCCAATGGTCTCTTCATCCGGCAATTCCATTAACAGTTTGCTTCCACTATCCAAAAGTAAAACCATTCTCTTTTTTCTGATTTTAGTGTCAACCAGTCCGCTTCGTTTCAATATGTTATCCAATTGTTCTTTTTCAGCCGGTGATGTTATGGAATCGTGATTGGCAATTTTTAAAAGTACACTCTCGCGCAAGGAAAGAATCCTATCTATTTCATTGTTGTCTGCCAGTTCCATCCTGCCAGAAATAGGTTTCACGCCAAATTTAGCCATCTGTGTGATCCCTATCTTTGATCTTTCTCTGTCCATAGCCTTAAAGATCTGATCCATTGTCATTGGACTTCTTTCCAAAAGTAATTTGAAAAGTTCCCTTTCCGGCAATCCATTATTTAAAAAATCCTTACCCTGCGCAGTTAAGGTATTGACAGTATCTGTTTCTGTCCTTACAGAAACTAAACCCTTTTTTTCGAGCCAGGATACAGCACCCCTGATATGTTCACGCGAAAACTTTCCAGTGGCAATTTCTTCATCCCATCTCTCCATGCCATCCGATAGTTCTCTTAAAACGTGTACTTCCTGTGGGCTCAGATCCATTGGGGGAAATGCGTATAATTATTAATAATCTTATCTTCAACAGAAGATAGTATGGCAAAATATGTAATGATCCTCAGTATGGCAATCCATTGAAAGAATTAGAAGTGGAGGAAAATGTTTACATTTCAGATCTATACTGCATATATTTATCAGATATCTCAGCGGCTGTGATTTCTGATCTTCATCTTGGATTCGAGGAAGAAATGAATCTGAATGGGCTCTTTCTGCCAAAATTACAGAGAAACCATGTGGAAACCATGGTTGAAAAGATTATAGAACGTTACGATCCGGCTAAAATCATAATCAATGGGGATTTTAAGCAGGAATTCAGTAAAAATTTACCTCAGGAATGGGAGGATGTAATTCATTTCATAGATCGTTTTTCAGAAAGAACAGAACTTGTTTTTGTTCGTGGGAATCATGATAATTATTTACAGGCAATTCTGAGCAAAAGAAATATTGTAGAGCTTGACTATTATGAGGATGCTCGTTATTACATATACCATGGGGATAGAGACCTATCTTTTAGAAAATTTACCATTCTTGGCCATGAACATCCCTCAGTTGTTCTGAGAGATAAGGTTGGAGGAGTTTATAAGGTTCCAGCATACGTTTATTCCGAAGAATTCCACTTAGCTATCACTCCGGCTATGAGTTTCTTTTCTTCCGGTACAGATGTGACACAATCATTACTGAGTGATGAGCATTTTACGCCCGTGTTGAAGTCATTGAAAAATAAAAATTTCAGAATATTTGGAATTACTGATGACTTTGGAGTTGTTGATTTTGGTTCACTTCAAGATCTTCAGACTTCAAATCGCTATCGGTAAAATTCATAATTGATGCAAGATATTTCCTGACGCTATCCACATTATTCTTTCTTATGAGAGATCGGA
>JAJZAR010000114.1 GCA_021799315.1 Thermoplasmata archaeon
TCATTTTTCTTATCTCTATTTACCATAGAAACCTAATAGTTAGGAAGCTTAAGTATTTTTCTATTCTTATTTTAACTCAAATTTCAACAATTAAAGAAGTTTTATGTCAGTTTAAAAAACAAAGTTCGAGGTTGTGGCTTTACAGTCAAACCATATTTTTTCTTAAAAATTCAATGATAAAGAGTTAGAGTCTAATGACATCTGTCTTGAAGTCAAGGCTCAAGCCGAACATTTAAAGAATTTCCACATCAATAATCGCTGGAAAATAAATTTTGTTGATTATTAATCCCATGCAAGAATGCACCACTAAGTTGGATTTTCCTGGAAAGACCAGATTTACCGATTTCGTCGCCAATTAGTAATACTGCAATAATACCAGTTTTTTGTTTCCTGCCGTCTATTTCAATGTTCCGTGAATACACAACCATAACAGTCAGTATCCATTTGAAAATTTGGCTGATGCAATCCTTATTGGACCGTTTATACCCAAGTCATTGAGGTGTTTTTCAACCGCCAGCCTCACATCCTTAATGTCCATCTTTACGGTTGAACCCATTTTTAGACATCCAAAAATAATATAAAATGTTTTGTCGGCTGATTTCATAAGTCTTTTCCCAGAATGGATTATTCACCTGACAAAATAGGCTATAAGCTAAAAACCCTTTCCAGAGTTAAATCTCAAGAATATATTCAAGTTTCGAGAAATTAAGACTCAGTTAAAATTACAATACATAACCCAAATCAAAGGATAAGCTGGAAGAAAGGTACTTGATCATTGGTTTAATAAAGTACACAGAATTTTGAAATCCATTGGAGGTTTCCTTACTAAGAGACTATCCTAGTTTCATAGGTGATATCAATATGATAGTAGCCATCTTCGGTTTTCGGGCTATACATCTTGTTTTATCATTCCCACATAAATCCTGGTTTCATAATCGATGTGAACAAAGCCGCTTTCCTGATATTTATTAAAGACCATTTTAAGTGAATTGAGTAGTTCCTTGTAATCTGGGTTATCAGGTCCAATGGCGTAGGAATTTGAAAAATATCTGCCTTTTACTCCATTAAGACTGAGTTTCTGAAGATTACTTAAATTGAAAAGCAGAAAATTGTCGTCAAAGAACTCTCTGATAATTTCTTCATTGACTGACAGGCTGCCCGTTCCGTGATACTCTGGACTGAATTTTCTGATTATATTTTCATAGGCCTGGTTAAAACTGTCAGGTTTCGAGATTCTGTTATTCCAAAGCAAAACAACCTTCCCCCCCGGTCTTAGTATTCTATTGAACTCTTTGTTAGAAAGTTCAGGGTCAAACCAGTGGAAGGACTGAGCTGCTACGATGAAATCCACTGATGTGTCCAGAATATGTGTGTTCTCTGCGTTGCCATCGATCAATTCGTAATTGTTAAAAGAGGAAAGGAATTCCTCAGCCTTGTTTCTCATGTCAGCATTGGGCTCAACGCAATACACAAAATTTCCATAGCTCAAGAATAGTTTAGAAAAAATACCGGTTCCCGAGCCAATATCAGCTACAATGGAGTCTTGTTTTAGTCCTGCGCTTGCCCTTAAAATTGAAATTACATCGTCTGGGTAACCAGGCCGATATTTAGAATAAACTTCCGATCTCCCATTGAAAAGCCTTTTTTCATTCATTAAAACCAAATCCCAGAAGCATATTTAATCCTTTATCCAGAAGAAATATCATTTTCAATAGTTGCGGAAATGGGAAAATATACCATGTAGAGGGTGTATATGATTAATTTCTTAAGATAGAATAAAAAAATGATATCCGGATAAGAAATAGCAAAAGAGGTCTCCTGATTGTTTTAACAAGTCAATAACCCAACGATTCATGTCCTGCTGGAAAGAAGGTACAAGATCAAGGAATAGGCAACCACCGTAAAAATGAATCCAATGGACATGATGAAGGAGAACACATTGTTGACATAGCCGGAAAATACGAATTCAAGACCGCTAATGCCTGCAATGAGTATCGATATTGAAGCAATAGCGCTCAGGGACAAAAGCCTGTAATCTCCACCCATGGCAAGTATCATAAAAATCATAATAGATATTAGTCCGATAAGAACCCCAAGCATCATGTGGGCCATTAGTTCTGGGACAGAAAACATTACCCGCATCATACCATACATAAAGAATGAAGAACTAAAGGAAGGGAACACAGCAAAGAGGTTCATCCACATCCCTATTATGAACTGGATTATGAGAAGGAGGAATTCCAGAAGAATTAAGTTGACGGCAAGCTTGGATGCAGCGGTGTTCCTGTTTCTCTGCATTGGGTTATAGTTCATTTCTTATCCATCTCCCTTAACCTTGCCACAGCGGCTTCGTCACCGTCGACTGCATACACAACCCCGTTGCTTCCAATCTGTTCTGACATCCTAATCGTGAAGAATCCCGGACCGCTACCGAGGTCAAGAGCGGATATCCCTGGCTTTACATACACACTCAGAAAATATTGCTGAGCACCAGACATGTACTTTCTCAAGGGAAAAAGCATTGTTCCCGGTTTGAAGTATCTGTCATGTTGTGATGCTATATATTTCACCACCTTTTTTGATCCAGTCTTTTCCATATTTTTCTACCTCTGTGGTTCCCATGAGATGATAGCAGTTCTCATAACATGCTGTTGCAAACCATGATCCCTTTTTTCAATGAGCATCTTTTTCAGACGTTGCATTTCACCGGGGTTATCTTTAATCGCAAGCAGATCAGCAAGTAAATTGATCATCTTATCAGGATCCGCCATTGTTCTGGAAGGGCGGTCCTCTCTGATAATTGTGACATCTGCAATAATGCCTTCCTTCAAAAGCATGGGATAAAGGTCGGAAAAAGTTAGCATTGCCGGTACAGCTTCCGAAGGGCGAAACACCCGCCAGACATCTTTGAGGAAGCCCAGTGGTTGATCAATATGGACAGACAATATGCACCGTCTGCTCGTGGATCTTTCCATCGCACGAACGAATTCAACAGGATCACGGGAAAACTGGATAACAAATGATGCAAAAGAGACCTCGGCATGAAGGTCTTGCTGCACAGGCCATAATGATGGAATCACATTGATGCTTGATGAAAGTTTCTCTTTCTCTATTGACGCAACAAGGTGCTTGCGCATTTCATTGCTTGGTTCAACAGCCGTAATTTTCACACCGGCCAGAGCAAGAGGTATTGCCAACCTCCCGACGCCTGCACCTATATCAATGGCCGTTCGGTCACCGTCTAGATGGCTGATCACTGCCTGGTATAAAGGTGTTGTTTTGGGATCAGTTTCACTGGCCGATTTATTGAGGTTATCCGCCATTATTTTCATAAAAGAAGAATTTAGCACCGAACTTCTCCAGTCATTTTGTTCCATATCTATTCCTCCAGATTGAATGAATCTACGATTCCTTTTAATTTTGATTCAACTTCGCCTAAAAACATCTCGACATCTTCGGATCTCCCGCCGTCAAGAGAACGGAACATTTCACCAGGAAGTTGGACGGCTATTTCTGTATGATTCCCGCTCCTTTTCACTATGAGATGACATGGCAATATTGTCTCAACTATGGAATCCATCGAGAGAGCTCTGCTTGCATACCCGGCATTGCAGATATCATAAGTCCTTATATCTTCATAGTCAAACCCTTTGGATTTTAAGATCTCGCTGGTTTTTATTTCAGCCAATACTACGAATCCGTTTTTGGAAACAATTTCCGGAACCTTAGAGCAGGCTTCGTCGAAAGAAAGTTTTGAATTTACCCTATATTCCAATGACATTTTATCACCTTATACTATGCTTTATTTATCATCTGAAAGTATATCTTCACGTACTTTCAGATATTCTTCCGTTCCCAATTCCCCTTTAGCATATCGCTCTTTCAAAATTGTAAGATCTGCACGAGATTCATCATCACATTCCTCCTCCTTGCCCGGTCTTAAGTGCATATCTATTCTTTTGTTACAGTAGTTGAGACTTCTACAAGACATTATTATGAATTTATATACAGTACTTAAACCCACTCTATGCATTTTGCCAGTACATTGAGCTTAAAGTATGCAAAATGTAAACGCCATTGTACTTGTATCGTGCTTTTCACATAAATTTTATGGTTTATTTCTGAATTAGAAAAATAGAAGCAAGAAAGCTCCGACCTTCAGGGAGGAGATGAATTGCAAAACAATTATACAACTTTATGAAATGTAAAAACAGAAAGTAATCCATCGGACAAGTTCCGAAAAAGGGCATGATGGAGATTCCCTCTGTGAAATCATCCATAAGAGGCTGGGAACACCCATGTGTTCCGGTTAGGCATAATACAGATAAAGGTGTATTCTGATTGTGTGTCGACAGCTATACGGCAACTAGATTAATATAAGTGGCAGTGACATTAAAACTTAGTAATAAGTTCTTGCAAAATCACCAGGACCGTGAGGAATGAAGACGAAATGGAAGCAAAGGCGAGGGCTTCATAAACTTTGGGTGAGAAGAGTATGTTAGACAATCCTATAGTGGAAATCTCTATCATATGTTAATGCACCAGTCCGTACAAAACAATTTGTTTTTATACATGTAAAATTCCAGCCAAAAATTTTTCTTGATGCTTAATTCTTTATAACTCTATCCTGGAACCACCGGCATTTCAAAAAATTCAAAAGCACACTGTAGAATTTTAATATAACTTATCATTATTCACATTGAACCTTTATTATAATGCGGAGGGTCGGATTTGAACCGGCGAACCCCTTTGGGAATAGATTTTGAGTCTATCACCTTTAGCCTGACTCGGTAACCTCCGCTTGAACTTATATTGCATCATATATTATAAATTTTATAA
>JAJZAR010000115.1 GCA_021799315.1 Thermoplasmata archaeon
GTGGATGCCAAAGAGAGAGGTTTCCAGAGCGCCGCCGATTACTATGGCGCCATGTCACTGCATATAAGGGATGAGTGTGAATACCATGATTTTAAGGTACTTGATGGCCAAATGTATGACTATGGGTTTGATTCCCCATTTGAGTTCCACATATTCCATAATCTAAACAAGCTTAGAGGAGGACAGATAATAAAACTGAAAGATTTGAAAAACAAATTACAGCATGAGTCAGAGACTTACAGCAGGGAATGGTATGACAAAAACCTGAATGAAATCACCGTAGAATTGCTCAAGAACGTTTTGTCTAACCATAAAAAATTCAAGGAACTTGGCAAGATCATTTCCATTGAAGAACAGCACGCGACTGGTATCTACCGGTCATATGAAGCATATTCTCTGTATAGAAATAATTTGATTTATGTAGATGGAAGCAACGTGGCTTGGAATCACCGTTCCAGAAGACGTGGAGATGCCCCCTTTGCAAAGAATATCAAAGTGGTTGTCAAAGAACTTGAAAAATTAGGATTCCGTGAGATTTCAGTCCTCTGTGACAATAATTTGTTTGATGACGTTGTAGATAAGGATGTCTACAAGCGATTATCGTCCTCTCAAAAAATTTACGTCGTTGAGAAAGGGAAAGTTGCTGATGAGTGGCTTTTAAGATTCAATAAAGGGAAGGATTGCTATATAATAAGCGGCGATAAGTATAGGCAATATCTCAATATTTACCCGGAACTGGAAAAGCATATCATAGACTTTCAGGTTATAGGGGACGAAGCGAAATTTGACGAAAAGATAAAAGAGATACTGGATGGTATTATCCCAGATGATAATTTTCCCGCACTTTGCCATCAGTTCAATGGGGTGGAAGATTTTTAATAATAATCCTGCGATCACTATCAAATTGTTAATGTTGCGCTTTTATTGACTTCTGTTAGCATTAGGCTGGTGAGTTGGAAGATGCAGCAATGTTGGCAATATATGAGGCAACAACATGAAAAACGAATATTTTAACAGGCTTATAGACGTACATGCAAAATTTTTGGAAAGCGAATACTTCTCCGTTCTCTCTATAATAACACCCAGTGACTGTTGGTTATCTGTTGATATGAACGAAGGGCACGAAGAGGAAATTGCTGATGAAGCCTTAGAAAGAGGAATAACAAACGTAGTTGTTACGAAAGATGGAAGACTCATCGGGTCCATAAATTATAAAGACCTATGGAATAGAGAATGGTCAAAATTAGTGGAATTAGAGAAATATATGGTCTCATTGTCAACCCCCCTGCATCATATTGTAGATAGAATGATATCTGATGCAGAGGATTCAACTAGGAAGCGGAATCCTCTGTATTTTGCATATGATGAAAATGACAAAGAAAAGAAAATAGTGGGAATATTTACTTTCTGGGACCTAAACAGGGGGCCAGCCTACACTTTGTCTTATCTCGGGCTTCAATATATAGAAAATACCTTATTAATAAAAATCAGAGATTCTCACAAGGTTTGGTCTGACCATGAAACGGTATTAGACAAAATAAATGAAAGCAAATTAGGTCCCAAAAGTAAGAAAAGGATAAAGAAGGTTTTTGGGTGCAATCCTTTTGACTTTGGTCAACTTTCAAATTTGGGGCTCGAAGATCTCATAACGTTCTATGAAGAAGATGATCATGTTGGCGAGGACTGGGAAAAAATACCAGAAAATTTATTGAAAGCCTTTAAGGAACCTAGCCTAGGGAATTACAGAAATAGAATCGGTCATACCGTAAAGCTGTTAGTGAGTGATACAGATAATTTCAAGGACGACCTTAAGAAATTGGGCGAAGCTTGGAAGGCAGGAAGGGAGATTTTTCTCAATTTCAAAAATCCGAAAGTAAGATACGCATTTTCTGACCCATGTGATTTCTGATAAGGAAATATTTTGGAAAATTTGTCATCAGCCGAAGAGGACTTGCGCCGTTACTGATAATTATGGCATTTTCTTCGTAAATGCCTTTATTTGGTATTTCTGGCAGAAATCCTTGAGGTCCTCAGAGAAATCATAGGCAACAAGGAAAGTGGTGACATTCGGATCATCAAGGTTTAGTTTTTGCTGAGCACAAAGCAGCGACCGATATTTTATAGCCTGATACGCCCCTGGCAAAGGATTTGTAGTCTCTATTTCAACAGCCGCCCAGCCATTCTTAAGCTTAAAAACGATGTCTGGCAAATCGTTAGAAGGAAACCTATGCTCCTCAATTTCAATGTCAATCACATCTTGTAAACCCAAAAAATCGGAATGATTGGCCACCCAATCTTTAAGCTTCCTGTGTTCCTTTCCTTCTCCGCCTGGCCCATACTTTCTGTTAAGCAGCACTCTTTTAACTGCCGGGTCTAACTTTGTTGGGTTAGAACCATTTCTTGGAGGTGATGTTTGCCTTAGGTTTTCTAGGGCAGTTCTTGAATCTTCGTCAACAATCAGCTGACGAAGGGCATTTAATATAGCATCAGTTTCATCTTCTTTCATATATCTGAAGAGCCCTTCGTGCCATTCCTTTCTCTTTCCCATGACCGGATTATGATAGTCCCAGTACTTCAACTGGCGTGCAATTTCTTCAGTTAATTCCAGTCTGGCAACTTTATCAGCAACCAGCATTGTCCCCATTGTGCTCTGTTGAGTATTATCTATTTGAGCTATTTTGAAAATACCCGCAATTATCCTATTCTCTTCAGTTTCTCCTGGAAATCTAGTGGTGACAACAGCAAGATCTCCTGGTTTAACTCCAATGATTGGTATCGGTTGGCCTTTCCTTGAACCATTATGATACATCCCAGCTCCGAATTTCCAATCGATAAAGAGTCTGCTTTCATAACAGGGCTCGCTTTTTGAAGGGACTGGACCGTTTAATCCTGAGTCATAAAAAATTTTACAAGGATTACTCGGCAATGAACAGTTCACCTTATCCATATTACTAACTATCGTGTCGCGAGTACACACACCCTTAAAACCAATAAAATTGCCTTTGTTTCCATCATTATAGGTAGCCTTCAGTGCAACATCCATTTTTGAACACCTAAAGAAGGATACCGTTTAACTGATAAATTATTTTTGAATAGATTGTTACAAAGGCAGCACCTTTAAGAATTTAATGCCATCTCGTTTTAGCCCATTAATCTTTCCGCCTGAATGTGTCTCTGCTTTCTGGTCTTGGGATACATCACATTAAATTTTATGAACATTATTCATTTTATTATAGGCACAACTATTTTAGGCAGATTCGTTGATTAGATATTGTCAGGAACAACTTTTAATATCATTGTTACGCTGGGAACTCATGCTAAAAGCAGTATGTTTTCCGCATGTAGATGATCAGTTTGAATCCCCAATAGAGCTCATGGAATGGTTGGATAACGACTTAAGGACTACGCACAGAGGATACTACAGGTATAGGAAAGCCCCAGGTCTTGGCACTTTAGAACCCGGATCAATTGTTTTCTTCTACAAGAATGGCCTAATTGTTGGAAGTGCGGTTGTTGAAAAGCATTCTAGGTCTCTGGAACCCTCAGAGATAGAAAGATGCGATGAAATACGGGCGGAGGACGATAGCTGTTCTGGTATGATCAATGTGGTTAAACTTTTCACAGAATCTATATGGGTCTGGGATGAACACGAACTCATTAGTAAAGACGAATTCAATAGGATTACAACAAAGGATCTGAGTCACTACGTTACTATTGACCCTGATGATGTGTTAAAGCTATACGGTCTTGTTGCAAAGAAAAAAGCAGAAATGGACTCCAGAGTCTAAACACTAATTACCACCAATCTTAAATTCTATAAAAAGCAACAATTATCATTCTTCATCATCAGACTGACTTTCATCGAATTCGGATGATTTCCAAATATCTTAGCATTTGCTTACTTTACTGATCATTCTTCTCTTTGGTTTTTTATTGTAGTACGATGATCTCCCTTAAAAATTCAGATTGTATATATCAGCTCATCGCAGATCAACCTAAAGATTAATCTTGCAAACAATAAAATGCAGAACAATGGTTTTCCACGAGCATAGCAGCTTTTCGCCATTATTAATTCAGGCTCATGTCATTGATTTTCTAAAAAGCAAAAAGCTTTTGCAAAAAATAGTCAATGCCATGCCCTGGATAATATTTCAAAAAATAATCGCAGTACATAATTTTGAGACCCTCCTCAACCCAGTGCGACCAGAGCTCTGAAACTTTCTTAAAGTCAAGTGCCCCCTCTATTCCAACTTCCTTGATTGCTTCAGCATACAGGTAAGCGAGATGCTCATCGCTTAGCCTCTTGTAGTTCAGTATTTGCCTCGTCCCTTTTTTCCCTTCGAATGAGCTGTGGCACCCATAGTCCTGCATCCCATGTTTTCCCCTCTCCTTGTATAGCGCTATGGCAGTCATAACTATCAAGTAGAAATCCTCAGTCAGCCCTTCGTCCTTAAAAGCCTCCCTCATTTCATCTAGGCATTTACTCGCAATCTCCTCACTTATTGAAAGCCGTGGGTCGCCTGGCAAATATGATGCAATTGTCATGGCGGCACCCCCACACTGCATATTTTTTTTCAGGATCGTTTTTAACAGTGTAGTGCGAGGCTATCGATTTCCCAACTGGTGAAAAGTCAAAATCCCCAGGCGGGGTGAGCATTATAACCCCTGTCCCTGCAAAAAGGGTTCCAAGTGTGTTGCATAATTCCCCTGTATAATAAAATACAGGGGAGTGATTGGTTTGTATGACACCAAAGCCAATCACGGCTACAGGCAATAGAAGCAAAAGAAGATATTGGATCGGTTCAAACAGAAG